>JAZQVQ010000308.1:0-5787 GCA_045631825.1 Eubacteriales bacterium
TGATTGAATAATGGAATATAGCAAAAATTTTGAATTTGCACTACCATCAAGCAACAACGATGTTGATTTGGCAGATATAAACGAGATTGCAAACAATTTTCGCAAGATTGATGAAAACGCAGTAAAAAAAGAAGAGGGCAAGGGACTTTCAACAAATGATTTTTCAAACAAAGAAAAAGAAAAAGTTGAAAATTCTTTAACAGCCGAAGACATTGACCAAAACTACAACCCTGAAAGTGAAAATGCACAAAGCGGAATTGCTGTTGCACAAGCATTAAAAGGCGCAAGTGGTGGAAGTGGCATTAAAGTTATCACCGAAGAAGTCAATGCAGGTAAACTTGACTATGGCATTTATTATATTGACGGAAACAATGGCGGTTGGGTGAATTTACCAAAAGTTGCCATTGACACAACCTTTAGTGGTGGAATGATTTTTGTTTCACCTAATGCAGATTTTGGTGGAAAACAAGTTAATGTGTTTGCAATCTCAAGTGATGTTTTACCAGTTATTTTAACTTATACATTTGACGAAGATGGCAACTATATGGACATCTATAACGAATTTGTTTCAAAGACTTATGTTGACGCACATTTCACAACTTTGCAAAGGCAAATTGACGAGTTGGCAACAATGGGAACAAGTGCAGACGGAACTGTTTATAGACCATTCGTTGAAGAATTAGACAGTAATATAGAGGTTGCAGATTATTCTGCAGAATTAGTGTGAGGTGTAAATTATGATAACTAAAAATTATAAGATTTTCGCATCAACTTCGTTGAGTAGAACAACAGCCCAGAATGAAAGTGTGGACTTACCATTTCAAATTAAAGATATAAGTGGAACTGAATACTCTACCTTTTATTTTTCAACAAGTTTGGCTACATATCTCGATTTTATGCCAGATAGCTCCAATTCACCAAATTTAGCAGGTAGCCAATATAACAATTCAATTCAACTTTATGTAGGAACAAACGATACAGAAGTTACGGAAAACGACTATACTCTCGGTGATATAGAAACATTATCATCAGTAGGCTATACAACTGCTACTCGTTCAATAGATGGAGAAGGTTTTGCAATGACTATAACAAGAACATTGCAAAATACATCAGATAGTGAGATTACAATTAAGGAAATGGGGTTGGTTAGGTCAACACTCTATAAAAAAGACAATTATGTAAAACTTTTGTTTGCTCGTGAAGTATTACCAACACCGCTTGTTGTACCATCAGGTAACAGTTTTACTGTTTCAATGGTTGTAAAGATATAAGGAGTGATTTATTATGGCAAATAAAATCTGTTTTATCGTAGGACACGGAAAATCAAAAACAGGTGGCTATGATAGTGGCGCAGTAAGCAAAGATGAAAAATATCACGAATTTAAAATCACTAAAGAAATTGCAAAATATGCTCAAGAATATTACAACGCTACATATGAAGAACAGGCAGATATTATGAACTACAATGGTGATTTATATCTTTCCGACCGCATCAAACTGGCAAATAAAATGGGTTATGATTTTATTGCGGAAATTCACCTTAATTCATCAACAAGTGCATCTGCAAAAGGTGTTGAGTGTTACTATGAGAACAAAGACGGAAAAGGTCAACAATATGCCGACGCTATTTGTGACCAAATTGCTATGAGTTTGGGTGTTGAACAAAGGAAAAACGGAACAGATGCAGATGGTGGCGACAAGGTTAAACTCAACTCAAGTGGAGATGACTATTTTGGAATAATTCGCCAAACCACAAATGTTGATGTAAGACTTTTGCTTGAAACCGTGTTTATTAGCAATTATTCCGACCTTTTAAAAGTAAACACAACCGCAGGACAAAAAAAGGCTGGTGAAGCTATCGCAAAGGCTGTTGCAAAAGTAAGAAACGCAAAGAAAAAGATTGTTGATGGTTGGCACAAAGACGAAAAAGGTTGGTGTTATATTGAGCCAAACGGAAACAAGGCAACAAGCAAGTGGATTGAAGATAGCAAGAGTTGGTGTTATGTAGGTCTTGATGGTTATTGCATAACAAATTCTTGGGTAAAAGATAGTAATGGTTGGTGCTATGTTGACGATGACGGCAGAGCTTTAAAATCTACTTGGAAAAAGATTGATAATCGTTGGTATTATTTCAGCGATAAGTGCAACACAGTAAAAGGTATGCAAACAATCAACGATAAAATTTATTATTTTGCGGAAGCAGATTACAATGACATCAAAGAGTGTCAACTTATTATCACCAATGAAAATGGTGAAATTAAAAAGGAGATTTAACTATGGATGTTTTAAATTATATTACAGAAAACGCACTTGTGCTTGTTCCTGTGCTTGTTATTATTGGAATGATACTCAAAAATGTAGAGTTAATTCCTAACAAGTATATCCCTGTAATTCTTTTGCCACTTGGCGTATTGGGTGCAATGGCTATTGGTGGTTGGAATATTGAAATGGCAATTCAGGGTGTTCTTGTTACAGGCTGTGCAGTTTACGGACATCAGGTTTACAAGCAGTTGAAGAAAGACGGAGAATAAATCAATGGCAATCACACACGAAGATATACAAGTATTAAAAAAAGAGTTTGATGACCGCTATGTTTTGCAGAGTGATTGTAACGAAATTCAAGAAGCAAACAACAGCAAATTTGCTAATGATGACAAGAGAATTGACAGACTTTTGTTAATGCAAGAACAAGGCAACAAGGCAATAACAAAAAATAATTGGTTGACAACTACGATTTTAGGAATTATAATAGCAGGTGTAATAGGTTATATATTCTTAAACTTTGGGGGTTGATATTATGTCAAAAACTTGTAACAACTGCACAGACAAAGCACCAGCAAGTGTGCCTTATGTGGTTCACGAAAGTACAGTAGCACGAATGGAGCGAATAATTAAAAGACAATGGATTGCTTTGATTGTAGCAATTTGTTTGTTATTTGCTTCTTTTGGCTTGTTTGTATGGTATGAGAGCCAGTTTGAAACAATAAGCTATGAACAAGATGGCGAGGGCATTAACAATGTCAATATTGGCGAACAGGGAGATTTAATCAATGGCGCAAAAAGTGAGATACAAGAAGAAACGCAAAAATAACGCAAAAGGCGTAAAAGTAAGAAAAGTCAAAAAATAAGGTGGTGCTTGTTTGTTTCAAAAAGACCATATACCCATTTTGATAGATTTGCCGAGTGATATTCCTTATGCGGACATTTATTTTATACACGATGTTCATTTTGGCTCTGAATTGTTTGACAATAAAAAGTGGGAAGAACTCAAAAAGAAAATACTTGCTGAAGATAAATCGTATATTTGTTGGGTTGGCGACCTTATGGAAAATGCCATTCCAAACAGTAAATCGGATATGTTCAGTCAGCGGTTTTCCCCTGCTGAACAAAAAGAATGGGTTACAAGGCAACTGAAAGACCTTGCACACAAGACACTTGCAGTTGTTCCGGGAAACCACGAAAGAAACCGAACAACAAAAGTCAGCGGACTTTATCCCTTGTACGATTGTTGCTTGATTGCAGGAATTGACGATAAGTACAGAAACACAATAGCATTTCTTGATATTGGTATTGGTACTTTTAAGGGCAAGAAAAACAAGCAAGTGCATTACTTCGGACAAATTCAGCACAAAGCAAAAGACCTTAAAAATTACCATTCAAGCGATTATACAGACGGTATTGATTTTTTTGCAAGTGGTCACGACCACGAAACAAAAGACAAACCACGAGCAAAAATGGTATTTGATAAGCAAAACAAAGTTGTTTACAAGAGAAATATTGAGTGCTTGAATTGTGGCTCGTTTTGTTTGTATGGTGGTTATGGTAGCGAAAACGCTTATAGACCACAGAGCGACAAAATGTATAAACTGCGAATTTACAGCAACGAAAAGCGAATGGAAACAACAGGATTTTATATAACTTGATTTTAATCTTTGAATATGATATAATAAATATAAGCAAGGACAACAGGTTGCAAACTGCTGAAAGTGCCTTATCTGCTTTCTAACTTGCTTATTATATAATTTCTGATAAGGAGAATTTAATATGGAAGAAAGAATGTTTGTTGTTTACAAACACACATCACCAACTGGCAAAGTATATATTGGAATGACTTGTCTTAAACCCATACAAAGATGGAAAAAAGATGGAAGCGGATACAAAAGAAATACGCATTTTTGGGGTGCCATCCAAAAATATGGTTGGAACAATTTTAAACACGAAATTTTAGCAGAGAATTTAACTCAAGAACAAGCGGAAAAATTGGAAGTTGAAGAAATAAAAAAGAACAAAAGTACCGATAAGAATTTTGGATATAATATTGTTAGTGGTGGTTGTGTAAACTTCCCAACAAAAGAAACAAAACTAAAGATAAGCAAAGCAAACAAAGGCAGAAAATGGACAGAAGAACAAAAACAAAGAATTGCTGGAAGAGATAAAGGAAGATTTGTTCCTGATGAATGGAGAAAAAATATGAGCATTGCTCAAAAGGGCAAAAAACATTCAGAAGAAACAAAAAAGAAAATTTCTCAATCAAATAAAGGCAAAATTGTAAGCGAAGAAACAAGAGAAAAAATTAGAAAATCTGCTCTTGGAAGAAAAATGAGCAAAGAGACAATTGAAAAAATAACAAAGTCAAGACAAGGATATAAACCTTCAGAAGAAACAAAAGAAAAAATAAGCAAATCAAAAGGCAAACCGATAATATGTATTGAAAACAATAAAGTGTATAGAAGTGCACAAGAAGCCTCAAACATATTAAATATACCACGCACAAGCATTTCAGCAAATTTAAATAAAAGAACTAAACACGCAAAAGGACTTCATTTTAAGTTTTATGAAAAAGAGGAATAATTTATGGCAAGAGTTTATGTAGCCCATAAATATGAGGGCGACAGACAAAATATAGAAAAACTTGGTGTTGTTTTAAGAAACCTGCAAAAAGAACACCCTGAAAATTCTTATTTTTCACCCTTACACAATTTTTCTTATCTTGAATATGACGATATGCCATATGAAGAAATTATTGAATGTTGCAAGGATTGGTTAAATGAAAGCGACAAATTACTTGTGGTTGGAGATTTATCAAGAGGCGTAGAAATTGAAATTGACCTTGCAGAAAAATGCAATATGGAGATTGAATACCTTGAAGATACCGAATGAAGATTTAAGCCGTTCACAATGGGAAAATCTTATTGACGAGTGGATATTCAATGAAGAACATCGAAAAATGCTCAAAAGAAATCTGCTTGACGGCAGGACATACGAACAATTAGCTGAAGAATTTGATTGCTCAAGAGAAAAAGTTGCAAGGCTTATTCCTAAATTACAAAACAAATTATTCAAAAAAATTTAATACACTAAATTTACACGAAATATACACTCTTACGACATTGTAAGGGTGTTATTTTTTTGTTATTCTTTGAGCATAAGGAGTTGAGGTTTTTGAACGAAACAAAACAGCCAAGCAAATATGCGGACAGTTATGACAATGAATGTTTTGCACCACAAAACTGGGGAGATGATGAAAAATGTATAGTTACTACAACCCTCACCCATCAAAAAGAAGAATTGGGGACTGCGTAATTAGAGCTTTAACAAAAGCATTAAATAAAAGCTGGAAAGATGTATATTTAGAATTATCGCTTGAGGGGTATTTGAGGTGCGATTTGCCAAACGCTGATATTGTTTGGGGAAAACATCTGTTAAAAAAAGGTTTTTGCAGAAAATTGATACCTGATGATGGGTTTGGAGATTATACCGTTGAAGATTTCTGCATAGACCACCCAC
>JAZQVQ010000309.1:0-2429 GCA_045631825.1 Eubacteriales bacterium
GGTTTACAATGCAACTGCATCTTATGACCACAAGGCTATAATTATTACCATTACTTCGTTTGCTCCCGGTGTCAAGAATAACAAGCAATTCGAGCATGCCCCGAAGTATGGTATTAAAGTTGCCGATATGACTTTTGTTGATGATTACAACGATTATCAGAACTTTGTAAAAGATGTCAGAGAAAACAATCCGTACTACGCGTTTTTACAGTACCCTAACTCTACCGGTGAGTTCAGAGACCACCCCGGAGACTACGGAATGGAAGCTATTGCGGACAAGGTTGTTGAACAGGTAGTTGAAAATATTTCTGTTCTCGATTCTACTCAAATAGAACTGCCAAGCAGTATTTCTATTTCAGGCACTGATTCAATTACAACAAATTCACAAAAGGTTACTTACACAGCTATACCCACTCCTGCAAGTGCCGACACATCCTGCATAACCTGGTCTGTTGACGACGATTCTGTTGCAACAGTCGACAGCAAAACCGGAGTGCTTACTGCCAAAGGTAATGGTGTTGTTAAACTTACTGCAACACACGAATATAACAAACAGGCAACCTTTACTAAAGAAATCACTATTTCCGGTCAATATGATTCCTATAATATAACATACAGCAAAGCAGGTCTGACAACCATAACTGGTATGCCTGAAACCACTAAGGAACGTGCTGGTTACGTTGAACTTTCAAATATGGTTCCTTCAAGAAAAGGATACAAGTTTCTCGGCTGGACATTAACCAGAGGCGGAACTGAGTGTGTTAAGGCTATTAATTTAACGAAAGCAACTACCATTTATTGTTGCTGGGAAGTTGCAGACAGCTGGGAATTTAACACAGATGGTTGGTATGAAGGCGTTATTCCCGGGGCATTTAACGACAGAGTTGAAAACGGAACTTTCAGAGTTTCCCCAAACACTGGTTCTTCAAGTATTTATCACAACAATTTAAATATAACTCCAAGTTTATACAATTCCTTTGATGTTCGTGCAAAAGTACATTCTTCTGAGGATTGCAAACTTCAGATTACCCTTACAACTGCTACTTCCTCAATAGTCAAAGATTTTGTCAGTAACGGAGAAATGGTAAATTGTTCTATCGATTTATCCGATGTTACTGAAAAAATAACAGGTTTCAAAATTGAAGCACTTCCCTCAAATGACCTGGAAGTTGATTACGTAAGGTTTATCGAGAAATCTGCTACACAAGGTCTGACAAGAATTCACATTGATTCCAAAGAGTATCAATATAACACAAGGTACGTTCAGATTGACGGAGCTACAAGCCAGATTACCGAAAACAAAAATTATTATGAATTGACAACTACAACTCCCAAAATTGTTGTTATAACCGAAAAGAACGAGAATTCTAAAATTATAAGTACCAAGTACTACTATGCGTATGGAAACGGCAGCTACGAAAGCCTTACAAAAATAACAGATTTACTGGACTTTAAAGGTTATGTCGGCAAAGGTTCAACCGATCCTGTTTCACACAGATTTGAATGTGAGATAGATTTAGCCTCATTTGATGTATCAAGCAACGTTACAATAACAGAGTTTGGTTATCTTGCTTGTCTTACAAAAGAGCTTGGCGATAAACCTTTAACACTTGATTTTGACAACATTATCACCGCTCCCTCCTACACCGGCTCGTCAGCTCTTAAAGCTTCTATGAGAAAGGCCACGTTTGCATGTAATCTTGTAAACTGTCCTGCTGAAAACACAAGTGAGATTCTCTCTGTTCGTCCGTATGTTAAGCTTACAGTTGATTCAAAAACATTTACTATTTACGGCGAAACTGTGTCGGGTACATATTTTAAAGCATAATTTATTAAATAGAATTTGCAAAAAAATTTAATTGATGGAGTTTAAACGTACTCATAAGGAAGTGTTAATTATGAAAAATATCATTAAATCACTTGTATTTGTAATTTTGCTTATTATCTTGTCATTCTCGCTTTTTGCCGGTGCCGAAACAATACAGAAATATGATATTTCATACTATGCTATTGGAAATTCCTATCTGATTCACGGCGACTACCCTCAGTGGAAGAGCGATGGTGTTGACAGAGGTATGGCTTCTTCAGCACCCGACAAGGATTATTTTGCCCAGGTTCAAAGTCAGCTTAAAGACAGAATTTCCTGCAGTATTGTAAAAGCAACTCGAATTCCAGGAACTCCCATGGCAAATCTTACTGACCCTTATTCTGACGTAAATCCAATCACAAAAGAGGAGCTTCAGAACAGTTCAAACTTCAAGCAAATTAAAAATTATATTGAAAAAAATAAGCCTAACGTTATAACCATTCAGCTTGGTCAGAACTGCGGTGCAACGGGCTCAAAAACATATGATGTATTTTATGACACTATTTTTGAAATGGTTTACAATGCAACTGCATCTTATGACCACAAGGCTATAATTATTACC
>JAZQVQ010000310.1:0-1929 GCA_045631825.1 Eubacteriales bacterium
TGATGCCTTTGAAAAAATCAAGGAAAGGTACAATCTTATTATCGAGGGGCTCGGGCTTGAGTTGTCACTTGACGAGGAATTTGAGCTTTTACGTCGAAGCTTTATAGGCAGAGCCGGACGTGACTATGCAGCAAGCCGTGGAGAATATCTCAACGGTATCATACTTGCAAAGTATTTGAATTTTGAATTTATTGATGCTGCCGAAGTTATTTTCTTTAAAAACGACGGTACATTTGATTCCGAAAAAACAAACGATGTTATGAGCAAGCGTCTCGAAAAATCAAGCTACTGCGTAATTCCCGGATTCTACGGGATTATGCCCAACGACACTATAAAAACATTTTCACGTGGCGGCTCCGACATAACCGGTGCTATTGTGGCAAGGGCTGCAAACGCTGACGAATATGAAAACTGGACTGACGTTTCAGGCTTTATGATTGCAGACCCAAGAATTGTTGAAAATCCAAAGTACATTTCACGCATTACATATGCAGAGCTTCGTGAGCTTTCATATATGGGTGCAACAGTTCTTCATTCAGACTCCATCTTCCCTGTTAAAGTTTCGGGTATTCCGATACACATAAAGAACACAAACGCCCCCGAGGACGAGGGGACTATGATTGTTACCCACACAGACAGATGTGACGACGACAGTGTTATTACCGGTATTGCAGGAAAGAAGGACTTTACAGTTCTTACACTTGAAAAAGACAAGATGAACGAAGAAAAGGGCTTTGGAAGAAAGCTTCTTCAGGTTCTCGAACGTCACGATTTGAACTTTGAGCATCTTCCTTCAGGTATTGACACAATGAGCGTTGTCGTCAACGACCACGAGCTTGCAGGAAAAGAAGATGAAATTATTGCAGACATCATCGAGCAGACCTCTCCCGACACAATAAGCATTGAAAAGAACATCGCACTTATAGCTGTCGTTGGACGTGGAATGAGAAATGCAAAGGGTACTTCTGCAACGCTCTTTACTTGTCTTGCAAACGCCGACATAAACATCAAGATGATAGACCAGGGTTCGAGCGAAATGAACATTATTGTCGGTGTTGACAACAAAGATTTTGACAATGCAATTTGTGCTATTTACGATGGTTTCTTAAAGCGTGGAATGATTTAAACGCATTTGTTGCAAAACTCAAAGCAACAAAAACCTTTGGGTTTGTGTCGTACCAATATATAAATCAAAGAAATAGTGTTTAAGGTAGATTAACTATAGATAAATATTTAAACAAGTTGGTATTACCCGTTATGAGTTAGCCAAGCGAATCGAAGTCAAATTTCAAACGATAGACCGTTACTATAAAAACCGTGTTGTTCGCTACGACAGTTACATTTTAGACCGCATATGCGAGGCCTTGGAATGTAACATCTGTGACATCATTGAATACGTAAAGGACAATGAGGATTCCCCTCGTTGATGTTATGGTTTTTACCAGAACGTGTTTGTTCAGCTTGAGACAAAAAACAAAAGATGTGAGGAATTTTCCACACATCTTTTTTTATTTATTCTTATGAAATAAGCTCTTTCCCGACGAGATTTTACAATCAAATAAATTCAGCCTTAAGGCTTCTTGAAAAAAGTTCCTTAAGCTCTTTTTTTACATCTGCATTATTATACAGAACGTTAAAAACTGCACTGCAAATCGGCAGTTCTGTATTATACTTTTCTGCCATACCGACAAGTGCCTTGACAGTATAGTAACCTTCTGCCAGGCTTTCAAAGGTCTCACCCTTGACAAACTTTTCGCCAAACATACGGTTATGGCTGAACTTTGAGAAAACCGTTGCCTCGTAATCACCAAGGTGACAAAGCCCGTATGCTGAAAGCTCATTTCCGCCTACCGCCTTTATGAGCCTTGCAATTTCCCTGGTTCCCCTTGACATAAGAGCACCTTTTAAGGTCGAAAGACCAAGTCCATC
>JAZQVQ010000311.1:0-4701 GCA_045631825.1 Eubacteriales bacterium
AAACTCTTATCATCCTATCAAGGTTTACCCGCTGTTTTTCAAACGATGGCACCGCTTGACGATGATAAAAATTGGGATAGTGCTGTGCATTATGCCAATGCGGTCTATAACATAGATACATCATCAGAAGCGGAACGAAAAATAGCAGGAACACTCGGAATTGATGTTGTTTGTTCCTTGCAAAGTGCATCCCCCGAAGACATCACGGCAGCCCTCAAAGATTGCATAAGTGGGTACTTTTTTAAAAGTGACGAAGGCGATACTATTTCGGCAATGTGGGAGAGGGCAGATGCTTTCACCACAGAGCCCGATAACAAGCTTTTCGGTAACTCCCTAACCTTTTCCCTGTTGGCCTTTCCAAAGCAAACTACGGCTGAACCTGACCCCGTAAACCTTATGAATAATTGGGTTAAAGAGATTTACCCCAATATCACGGTTATCGGGATGGATGAAACGGCAGATGTTTGGAAGCCTACTGACAAAAAACCCGCCGTATATTGGAAACTTCGTACAATGGGACCAAGTTCGTCAATGGTAAGCACTTATCATTGCACTTGGGTAAACAGTTCTCTTCAACTTCACGTCATTGCCCCGAGTTCTTCCGTAAGAAATACGGTGTTACAAGACATTACAAATAGGCTCTCCGCCGCACAACGAATTATTTTTCCGCAAGACCGCTCACCGTTCCATATAGAACGAATTGCTGTTACCGCAGGAGCAGACCCCGTCCGTGTTGGACAAATGACCTTAACAGGTTCATACGGTATACTCCGCTCGTACCCCGAAACGCAAAAGCTCAATAACCCCGTGATTAACGAAAAAGGAGGTTGATGTTATGGCAAAAGAAACAGGAAAAAAGCCTTCAAAGGCTCTTGAAAACAGTTTTTTTACAGCTGAAGAATTTGCATCTATGAGCAAACAGTTCAACACCACAGCGGATATTGTACGAGCAGCATTCAAGATGGCGGGTAAGGATTCCGCCTCATACGGCGAAGCGGAAAAAATAATTGCTGACTTTAAAAATCAGAAGGTTAAGTAATTCTATGAAACACGGTTTAAGAGGTGAAGACCAATGGGCATAGAAGAGAGCGGCACAAAACAAAGCAGACCCGGAATTTATAACGTTTTGAAAGAAATCGCTGTTGAAGTACCTGTATCTGAGGCTTACGAAGAGCAAATGGAAGTAACCCGTTCAGTTGGCATTAAAAACCTCGCGGAACACAGCATTGTTCTTGACGAAACGGCGACCACTCACGATATTGTAACCAATATCGCAAAGATACCTTCGCTTAAATATGCAAACTCAGTTGTTGGGTTGTTTAAAGGTGCACGTTTTCCCGAAAACACAGAACTAATTATCGACATTCCAAACTGTTCGGATTTGTCAGAAATGTTACGTGGTACGAAATCTTTGAATAAAGTAAAAATTTCGGGAAATGTTGACGGAAATCTTGTTTTATTAGACTTTTGTTTTACTTCGGGTTCCGCAGGTAAAGACAGTCTTACCGAAATTGATTTTACTGACTTTATTTTAAGGATAGGAAGTATGAATTCTTGTTTTAATCAAAGAGCAGGTCTTAAAAAAATTTTAGGCGTGTTCGATTTGAGCGAGTTAGTAGAAGGACAAGTTTTGATGTTAGCACCCGTTGCGGCTCTTGAGGAAATAAGGTTCAAAGAAAACACTATTAAAAACAGGGTAACGGCTACTGCCTGTAAAAATCTTTCCGTAGAAAGTGCTAAAAGTATTTTATTAGGTTTAGTAAATTTAGCCGATACGGAAAAAGCGTTTACTCTTGCCGTTTCGCTTTCAGCCGTAACTTGGGAAAAGTTAGCGGCAGATACAACCGCACCCAATAATATGACTTGGGAAGAATATGTCACAAGTAAAGGTTGGAATATGTAAGAAAGGGTCTTTTTTATGACTACAATTACAAGGGAAGATTTAATCCCAACTTTAATCGAAAATACCACTATGCAAAAGATTTTTATGAATGGTACTCACGTTCAATATTCAATCACTCCGAATAGTGGATATGTTTTGCACGACAAAGATTTTGATTTACCTGTTTATGATGAAGAAACAGGTGAAGAAACAGGCGAGGTAATTCTTGGGTATAGAACTTATATGGCAACTTGTTCTGCAAGTTATGACTTTGCAACAAATCCCCGTGAGTTTTATGCAGTACCCGAAAATGATGTACCTGCCGACCAAATCTTTGGTGGCGGTGGCGGTAATGTAGAAATCGCAAGCGCAGGTGACGAAAATGAAACAGAGTAAGATGTCAGAGGACCATTTAGCCGCTTTCGAAGAACAAATCGGTTAAATCTCTCTTACATAAAATTAACCAAATAAAACTAATTAAAAGGAGGTTCATCAAATGGGCCAATTCTTTAACTCCGGCGAAATCAAATCCCGTCCCGGTGTGTATAACCGTTACACAAACAGAGGTAACGGCAGAACAGCGGGAGCATTGGTTGGCGTTGTCGGTGTACCCTTCAAAACTTCTTGGGGTCCTCTTGGAAAAGTAACTGTTCACGAGAACGCTGATTCCGTGAAAGAAATGTACGGCAAAGGTGGAACTACTGATGTCGTAGATGCTATTTTCCAAGGTGGTGCTTCAAAGGTTTACTGTGTACGTCTCGGTTCAACAGAATCCGGCACAGCGGCAAGCCTCACTCTTGCAAATGATTCAGCTGCAGATGCAGTTAAAATCACAGCCCTTTATCCCGGAACAAGAGATATCAAGGTTGCTGTACGTGTAAAAGTTGAGGATGCCAAAAAGGAAATCGTTGTTTACGAGGGTACAAGCAAACTCGAAGCCTTTGAATTTGCAGTTTGTGACGATGAAATCAACGCACTTGTTAAGGCAGTTGCAAAGAGCAATTATATCAAGGCAGAGGCAGTTGCTTCCGCAGAAGATAAAACGGTAAGCATCGTTACAGCAACATCTCTTACAGGTGGTGTTGACCCGACAATCACCAACGAGGACTATTCCGCTGCATTTATGCTTCTTGAAGCATATAAATTTAATGTACTTGCTCTTGATACCGTTACAGCAGCGGTACAGGAACTTGCAAAACAGTGGTTAAACCGCGTTTTTGCAGAAGGAAAGCTCGTTCAGACCGTTTTAGGTTCAAGTTATGAAACCGATTTTGAATCCTTAATTGCGAATGCAAAATCTTGCAACGACAATAAGGTGATCTATACGGGCATATATTGGGGCGATACAAACGGCAACGTTATTGACGGCTATTATGCTGCAGGCGTTATTGCAGGTATCGTTGCTTCAACACCTGCAAACAAGAGCGTTGTTCACTCCGCAATCCCCGGAGCAACAACAATCGTTCCGTATAGCAACACACAGTATACACAGGCTGTTGAATCGGGTCTTCTTCTTGCATCCTATTCACCGAACGATTCCGTTTGGATTGACAGCGGTGTAAACACTCTCAATGTGCTTGGAGACGAGCAGGACGAAGGATGGAAAAAAATCCGTCGTACTACAACTCGTTTTGAGCTTATCACTCGTATTGATGAAACAACTGCACCGCTTGTTGGTAAAGTAAATTGTGATGCAGACGGCATTTCAATGTTTATTCAATATGCACAGGGCGTTATTAAAGATATGATTGCAGAAAACAAGCTCGCATCGGGCTCTTCAATCTACAGCGACCCGAATAAAGCAAGCGAGGGCGACAGCGCTTGGTATGTTATTGAGGTTGACGATATCGACAGTCTTGAAAAGGCATACCTTCACTATCGTTTCCGTTTTAGCCCGAATGTGTAAGGAGGTAACAGCAAATGAAAAACGACCAGTCCCTTCTTGATGTTCGCAAAGCCTTAACGGGCAAGGATGGTAAGGTTTTTGTTACCATCAACGGCGAATCTTATTTTCTTGCAGAAGCAGTGTCTTTCAGCGCAACACTTAATTTAACGAATACAGAAATTCAGCCTATGGGTTCAATCCTTACTTATGGTGTTCCCGTAAGTGTATCAGTAGCGATTACACTTTCTGAAATCGTTATTCGTGACGATGTTATGATTGAGCCGCTTGTACAGGCTATTTCTGAGGGTTACATCCCTTCATTTGATTTACAGGCAGTTCTTGACCGTAACATCTTTGACGGACAGGAAAGCCGTCAGACGTTCCGTAATTGCATTCCTACTGATTCTATTCAGCTTATGAACATTACCCCCGGTGAAGTTATTAAGCGTGAATGGAACTTCCGTGGTAATGCTCTTCCCGAACTTGTTAAGGCTCTCGCTACAACGTAACGAGAAAAAGCCCCGTCAATTGAATACTTTTGGCGGGGCTTATCCTGCTTGCTGTCAGCTTCATAAAATACAGACCTCAGCTTTTTGGTCTCTTCAAAAATAAGAGCGATATGCTAAGGATGATTCTTTTCGGCATTTTCGGACTTCTTATGAGCCAGTATTGTTACCTTACCGCCATTGAATATTCAAACGCGGGAACAGCCACGGTGCTTCAATACGTTGGCCCTGTTATGATAATGATAATTACTTGCTTTGCGCGTAAGCGTTTGCCGAATCTTCCCGAGCTTTTGGCACTTATATTGGCAGTTGTGGGCACGTTCCTTATTGCCACACACGGCGATTTCGGAAGCCTTTCAATTACAAAAGAGGCGCTGATTTTCGGACTTCTGTCGGCGTTGGCGCTTGTTTTCTACACCATGCTTCCC
>JAZQVQ010000312.1:0-2139 GCA_045631825.1 Eubacteriales bacterium
TGCTGATGAAGAAAGCAACCTTCGGTGAAATTTCGCCGTTGTATTCTTCGTGTTTCACCTTCGCAGCACCGACTTTACCTATCCAAGTAGGAAGATTAAAGTTACCCGGCTGAATACCGAATGAATTAAATAACTCACCGAGTTTTTGATTTGTAAGTTTCTGATTATCCTGCATAAACACAAGATTATGAAAAATCTTGCCGTTATATCCTGATACCTCAAGGACCATTCTTATCATTTGGTTGCCCGCCTGACTTGTTGCCTCTTCTGCTCTTTCAATTCTTACTCTGTGCTCACCAACAGGAATAGGTTTGAAGCTCTTTTCCTCGTAGTCAGCCTGATTAAAATTCCAATTAATACCCATAATTATTTACCTCCGTTTATTTGTTTGTGTGTATAAATTGCTAACATAATAATTTCAATAACTAAAGTTGTTACAATGCCGTAAATAAAATCCATCATTATTTACCACCTGTGAAAATATCTTCAGGCATACAAGACTTTCTTACATATAGTTGGTCTTTCGCATACAATGTGGGATTGCCCTCAAGTGTGTAATACCAAGCTTTCTGTCCGTCTCTGTCTGCCGTACTAATGTAGGCACAGATGTTACACATGCCAATGAAATCGTCCATTACTTTCATTGGTAACTTAGGTGTAAGTCTTTTTGTCATTGTGCCGTCTGTTGAAGGGAAATCTTCTGCACTATGCCAAGCCGTAAAGATTACATTTGTTTTAGCCTGTGCAGCCTCCCAAACTAATCTGCGTAAGCCGTTGTAAATAAGGCTATATGCCTGTCGCATGTCCTTATATTTACCGCTATCGTCAAGTTCGATAATTGCATTGTTGAAAATGCTTGTAATGTTATCAACGATAATGGTGTCATAAGCGTTGCTATCAACTGCTCTGCGGAACTGTGCATTAAAGCACTCCTGTGGCTGACCTAACTTATCCTTGTCAAGCCAATTCCAAGTAGCCTCAATATCAAGGTTCGGTCTGTTAAAGTTTGCTAAAACGATTGAAGAGTTATCGGAACAAAGCAACTTGACCTTGCCTTTTTCCTTGTAATGTTTAAGTTTGCCATTCTCAATTCCTACATAACCTCCCTTCACCAATGTACTGTTGGTAGTCTTACCTGCTCCTGCAGGACCATAAATAAGTGCTACTGCCATTTAAAATTCATCCTTTCAAATTTATTTACGAACCATACCTAACAAATTACTGTCGATGGGTTCGGTTATAATGCGAGTTTCAGTGCAATAAGGACAATCGTATTCTTCGCACCTTTCGGGTGGTATTTCACCATTTTTTATTGCTTGATAACGTGGGGCATTTTTAATCACCATTTCAAGTGCCTCGTCCAAGTCGTATTGCTTAACCTCTGCAACATCTAAATGTGCAGGTTTCTCTTTCGTGGCAATGTCAAGAAAGAAAGGCAAGCATTTTCCTGTGTTTTGGCGTACAATCTCTTGGTACACAGACCCCTGCAAGTCATACCCCCAATACTTAACCATTGGCTCAAATAAGTTCGGTGAGCGTAGGCTCGACATATACTTGCAATCAGCAATGAACTCGTTTGGTTTGTAGTTATCCATTTTTATCTTGAATGGAACACCTGCAATTTCACCCGTCATAATGACCTGATGCTTACTATTAAAATGTTGCATCATTAAAGGTTGCTTTTTTATAAGTTCAACAGTTTCAAGTGCCTGTGCAACATCCGCATAAGGCTCACCATTTTTTTTGAAGAGTTCTTGCTTATTTTCTTCCATATAATCTGCCTGTGATTTCTTTGTGCCTGTAAGCATCTCATCCACAAGCGAGCCTAATAGTAATGCCCTTGATGGAGGTTGCTCATATTCGCCGTTTATTTTTGCCAACGCCATAGCTTCGCATTTGCAAAAATCTTTGTAACTTGAAACGGACATATAGCGTTTATTCATTTCGTTAGAGTAATAATTGCTTTCTGTTAGCTTTATTTCACCCATTTTTTGACCTCCTTTGGTTTTTTCTTTGTTCGCTCTTGGGAATCCAAGTGCAATTAGATGGTTCATAGTTACCAAATGGATTTCTTCGTTCGATTGTTAAATCTTCTTTATAACCCGATTCTTTCGCCCATTTTAAAAAGTTTTCAAATTC
>JAZQVQ010000313.1:0-4512 GCA_045631825.1 Eubacteriales bacterium
ACCCGTTTACGGGGAGCAAGAATAAGTAGGCAAAAATAAACAGCCACACGTGAGCGGCTGCCAGTGATTGTAATGCGATGTTAAATCTTCAGTGCCCCTTTCAGGGGCTAAGCCAGTAGCAACTCCTTTTAGGGGTGAGCAAACCACCAGTTGAACTGGTGGTTTTGATTTTTATATTTTCGCTATTGTCTCTTAACTTTTTTAAAAATTGTCGTTTCCAGATAACAGATAAAAGGGAAGATGGAAAAGAAACTTACTATTTAAAATAAGAGTGTTATCCTTAAATAAATCTTGACAAATAAAATTGCTGGTGATACAATAAAATAAGGTTTATATTTATGTTGAATTTGGAGGTCTACTATGTTAAAATTGGCACAGGTATTTACCGATGGCGCAATACTTCAGAGAAATGCTGAAATAAGAATATTCGGTGAATGTGATAATAAAGATGTTAATGTTTCATTTGACGGAAACAGTGTCAAAGCTAAGTGCGAGAATGGAAAATTCTGTGCCGTATTCCCGTCACATACTGCGGGCACCGGATACACAATTTCGGTCAGCGACGGAACTGACACTGTGCTTGTAAATGATGTTTCCGTTGGTGAAGTGTTTATAGCTGCAGGACAGTCAAATATGGAAATGCCTCTTGGTGTTGTAGACGGCGCTGAAGATGAACTTGAACATTGCGAGAACTTAAATATAAGCTTTTATTCTATTCCGCAGCAGTATATCAAAGGCAAGCCACTTAATTTGTTTCGTTTTCAGTATATGGATTATTCTGCACCTACCTGGAAGAAATGTGTTGCCGATACTGCAAAGGATTTTAGTGCAATTGGTTATTTTGTTGCAAAGAAACTTCAGAGAGCTTTGAAAGTTCCCATTGGTGTAATAGGTTGTAACTGGGGTTCAAGACCTATTGAGCCGTTTATTCCGGTTTGGGCTTTTGATCGTCACGAAGGACTTGCATCATATAAGGAAAATTACGAAAAATCACTTTCTGAAAAAACACAGGAAGAATACGATAAAAGATACGAAGAATTCAAGCTTTTCCTTGAAGAGAGAATTGCGAATTTCAAACCCGTTCTTGAAATATCCTATGGTAACGCAAATTACGGAAGTATGTATCCCTTGCTTGATTGGGTAGGTTCTGGTATAAGTATACCGTGGCCGCAGGGACCGTATGATGCAAACAGACCGGGATGTATCTGGCACAATATGCTTGAAGACGTTGCTCCATACTCTTTAAACTTTGTTTTGTGGTATCAGGGAGAGGCATACCCCAGAGGTAATTATGCTGAAAAATATGGAGTGTTGACAGGTGCCTGGAGAGAGGCGTTTAAAAATCCAAATATGCCTTTCTATGCTATGGAACTTGCACCATACGGTCTTGGAGCAGGAAATCCCGACGAAACCTACGGTACTTTGTGGGCAGAACTTCGAGAGGATCAAAGAAAAGCAACACTTACGCTCGATAACTGTCATCTTGTAACTTCGGCGGGTCTTGGTGATGTCGTCAATGTTCACCCGATTTATAAACGTGAACTTGCTTACAGAACGGCAAGAAGTGTACTTTATAATACTTTCGGTATCGGGGAGAAGAGTGAAAATCCGTATGCCGTATCTGCAAAGTTTGAAGGTGATACCGTTCGTGTTAAATTTGCAAATGATGAAAACCTTGCTATTTTAGGTGGATGCGGACTTGCTGATATATACCTTTCCGAGAACGGTAAGGATTTTGTTTTAGCAGATGCAAAGATAGAAAACGGAGAACTTGTTGTAACGTCACCTAAAGTTAAAAATCCTTGCGAAATAAGATACTGTTATTCAACATTTTATGCGTCGCAAAACATATACAATTCGGCAGCACTTCCAGCTTCGCCGTTCAGGTTTGTAAAGCAGTAAAGATTAAAAAGGAGTAAATCAAAATGCTAACAGTTAATAACTATGCTAGCTGGGGCGATTATGCGGTTACGTATGATAGTCAGAAAAATACATTTTTCATAGATTGCAAGGATAATAAAAAAGCAATATATAACTTGCGTGTAACAGATATTCTCGTGGATGGCAATAGTATTGGCGATTTAAGTGTTTATGAAAAATGTTCTGTTTCCACAAAGGACTCAAAGGACGGAAAATCAACATCGTTAAAAGTTAAATTTTCAAAATCAACGGTGTTATCTGAAAATTTGACTATATGTTTTAATATTTCATATACATATATTGATGTTAAGGTTGTTTGCGGTCAGAATGGAGTGGTATGCTTCGAGGGTGAAGTCTGCTTTGGTGACCGTGGACACGAAAATACATATCCTATGTCCTCGTCAGCTAAGGGAAATAATGTTGTAAATTGTGCTTACGGACCTGCTTCTTCCGATAAAGACAATATGCTTTTTGACAGAATTACGGATACTGCAATTAAATTTAACGGTGGTGAAAACACAAATATTAAATTTAATTGGGATGTGAAAAAATACATTTTAAGTACAAAAATTTCTTTTGGTTCAAAGAGCAAAAAAATGCGTATCTCTGTTGTTGATAGAATACTCACAGATAAATATAATATTGATTATGGTACAATAAACAAGAACAGAGTTTTTTCAAAACCGCCTGTTGGCTGGATGACCTGGTATGCTGTGAAGTTTGATGCATGCGAGGAAAAGGTACTTAAAAATGCAAAGTGGATGAGTGAAAATCTCAAGGATTACGGAGCTGACAGTGTCTGGGTAGACTGGGAATGGGGACACAACGATTTTTCCGGTTCCCGTTCCGACGGAGCAGACAATTTCAACCCCGATAAGGAAAAGTATCCTCATGGACTCAAATACGTAGCCGACAAAATAAAACAGATGGGACTTGTTCCAGCACTTTGGATTGGGTTTACAGTTGATTCCGATATGAATGAGTACCTCAAAGAAAATCCGGAGATTATTCTTGTAGACGATGCAAAATGGTGCGGAAGATATTTCTATGATTTTTCGCATCCCAAATATCTCAACGAGTTTCTCCCCAAAGCACTTGCAAATGTTAAAGAATGGGGGTATGAATCGGTAAAATATGATGTTCTTCCAATGGCAATGACTATGCACGAAAAATATCATAGCAGAATGTATAATCCCTCGCTTACAACAAAACAAGCTTACAGACAGATGATTGAAAAGACACGTAAGGAGCTTGGTGAAAGTTTTTATATGCTCTCTTGCTCCGGCGGATTTAGTGACCGTTGTCCTATATGGGCTTGTGATATATTTGATGCAGCACGTATTGGTGAAGACATTTTTGAATGGGGCGACTTCCTTTCACGTGGTATAGACAGAACTCTTGAATTCTACCCGCTTCACAATAACGTTATGTATCTTGATAGTGATAATGTTGTTATGCGTGAAGAATTCAATAATATTAAGCAAGCAGCATCCAGAATTTATTTTGTGTCAACGCTCGGTATGCCTGTAACATTCGGTGATGAGTTTGACGCTCTGGACAATAAGCGTGTCGATTTTATAAAGAGTTGTTTACCTGTTTTGGACATACATCCAACCTCGTTGTTTGTACCGACCAGAAATAAGAACGGTTACCTGAAAATCAATCTAGCTGTCAATAAAGAGTGGGAAAGCTATAATGTTCTTAATGTTTTCAATGTCAAGGACGATAAAAACGGCGTAAGAGTTGATTTACAAAAGGATTTGAGTTTGTCAAACGACGACTATCTTGTTTTTGATTATACAAGTGACAAATTTGTGGGTGTTATAAATCAAAGTTTTGATGTTGAACTTGATGGATGCGAAAGTAAAATCTTCAGTATAAGAAAGAAGCTTATTATTCCTCAGATAATCAGTACATCACGCCATATAAGCCAGGGAGCTTTTGAAATTAAAATTGTTAATTGGTGTGATGATTGCAATACTTTAACTGTTGAATCTGAAGTCATAGCAAATGTGCCTTATACTGTTACACTTTATGTTCCGGATGGTTTTACTCCTGATTCCAATATGGAATTTGTACAAAAGAATGTCTATAGAATCACAATCAAATCTGACAAAAATTGCGTTGAAACCATAGCTTGCAAATTTAATAAGAAATAAAAGGAGAATTTAAAAATGAAGTTTTTTAACGAATTTAAGCAATTTATCAACAAAGGTAACGTTGTTGATATGGCAGTCGGTGTTGTTATAGCAACTGCTTTTGGTAATATTACAAAGTCGCTCGTTGCCGATGTTATTATGCCGTTTGTTGGTATGCTGACAGGAGGAATTGACCTTTCCGATATGAAGTACGTGTTGAAAGAGGCAGTTCCTGCTACTGATACTTTGCCTGCAGTAGAAGAAGTGGCTGTAAGATACGGTATGTTTGTACAGTACATAATTGATTTTATGATCATAGCACTTGCCGTTTTCATTTTCATAAAGGTGCTGACTGCGGCAGGAAATAAAGCTATGGAGCTTCGCAAAAATCAGGAAGAACAAGTTGTAGAAGAGGTCGAGGTTGTACCTGAAGTTTCAAATGAGGAAAAACTTC
>JAZQVQ010000314.1:0-2145 GCA_045631825.1 Eubacteriales bacterium
GTTGTAAGTTTCCTGTCTGTCCTTCCCATATTCATTATGGCTTTCGAGGATTTCAGGTAAGGGATTTTGAGTCTATCGGCAACTATAAAATAGATACCGAAAGCAAATCCTAAGAATATTATTATATACCTCACTTCTCACCACCTCCTGTTATTGGAATAAACCCTGTACAACCATTTTTGCTATGAAGGTTAATGAACGGACAGAATGGTTCACGGGGATCTAACCGCACTGAGTTAGCTCCTGTTAAGCATTGAGGACAAAGTTGTTCTTTTTTTAATTCCATTCATATCACCTCCTGAATTCTATCGGTTTTGTTAGTTTCACCACAAAGGCACCGCAAATGAATATCGCTGCGAAGTCAACGGCAAGAACAATCTTTCCGATTCCTGTATGCATCAGGACCTCATACCAATCCTTGTTTAAGAAGTAAAGGATAGGTATTGTTGCTACAACCAACAGAGCCATGATGATGAACTCTTTTCGAGGTTCTGCAAGCATCAGTTCAAGTTCTGTGTTTACTGTTCTTACATCCGACAGTTTTGTTACTATCGGAGTCAGTGTGCTTTTTAAGTTCCTGTCAGACTGACATTGAATAAGTGCATCGCACCATTCGTGAAAGACATCATTGTCAATCTTAGGTTTTAGACCTTCAATGGCTTTTACCACATCAGAGTCAATCAATTTAAGCTGCACAAGAAAGTCTGTGAACACATTCTTGATTGGCGGATTGAGGTAATGCACATTTTCTTCAACTGCTGTTACAATATCTTCGTTTCGGATGTATGCCGAAGATATAACCGAAAGAGCTGTTTCCAGCTCCTCCGATATATCTTTCTTAAAATGGCTTGCAGTCAATTTGATATACCATACAGGCAAACACATCATTCCTACACCAAGTACCGGAATTAAAAAGACATTATCAAACAACGAGGCGATTATAGTACCTGCTATTGCAAATATCATACAGGCAATAAAAACGACAGGAATTTTATCTTCCCTGTCTGTCAGCCGCATTATTTCTGAAACTTCTTCAATCTGCCTTACAATGAACCTCTTTTTCTTTCGGTTCGTTGCTTCGTCAATCTGTGTTCGGATGCTTTGAGGCTTGTTTATAAAGTCACGGAATAAATCTGTAAACCGTATATCAAGCAGTCTGAATGCTCCGACCACAAGTGCCATAAATGCAAAAATTCTTAGTGTCAGCATGCTATCGCCTCCCCTCTGATTATTCTATCAAGAACAAGTTTTGGCATACCGTTTTCTGTAAGTCTCTTCTGTAGGCTTACAGATATCGGTGATACAAATTCGTGATGACCTTTAATGATGTACTTTCCTGATTCATCATATCGGTTCTCCGTAATGTTGTATCTGTAAATCGTTCTAAATACTCTCTTGCCATCCGGCATTATTTCGCATTCCATTATCTCCATCAGTTTTCTTTCTCGGTTTTCGAGTTGTTTTGAGAATGCTATTATCGGGAATGCCTCTGTTACAAGGTCATACAAGACATTATCATCCATTGCATATTTCCTCTTACAAAGGGTTGCCATTCTCCTGTAAGTTGCTTCACAGGAATTGGAATGGATTGTTGTCAGAACCGGATGACCTGTTCGGCTTGCTTCTTGGGCAAGGAACGCTTCAGGTCCTCTCATCTCACCTACGCAGATGTAGTCGGGATTAAAACGCAAAGCAAAGTCTAAGAGTACATCCTGATCTATGTTTTGCATTTCATTCTCTGACGGTCTTGTTAAGGTATGAATTACACTGTTTTGCGCAATTCCGTCTATGTACTGAGCGAGTGCCAGTTCACGGCTTCCGCTTTCAATTGTGTAGATTCGCTTATCCTTCGGCAAGGTTGTCAGCACCCATCCTGCAACTGTCGTTTTACCGCTTCCTGTTGCTCCGGCAACACATGTACTTACGCCATACCTGAAAGTCTGAGACAGAAAGTCAAGCATTGGCGCTCTTGCCGTTTTAGCATCCACAAACTCCTTTTGAGAAAAGTTCTGAGGATTTACAATTCGTATTGATGCAGCCACACCAACATCGTCATCTACAAGCGGTGTTTTGATTGCAGATATACGAATGTTTTTTGATAGCTGACCAAGTACCGCAGGTGATGCATTATCAAGCACCATTCCT
>JAZQVQ010000315.1:0-6535 GCA_045631825.1 Eubacteriales bacterium
GTAGTTGGTGCAGGCAAGACCTTCACGATGGTTGCTGCGGCACAGGAGAGCAAAAGACTCGGACTTTGTAACAAGTCACTCATTGTTGTTCCTAATCATCTTACAGAACAGTGGGCAGCAGAATATTTACAGCTTTACCCATCGGCGAATATCCTTGTTGCTACCAAAAAGGATTTTGAAACCAAAAACCGTAAAAAGTTCTGTGCCCGTATTGCTACGGGTGATTATGATGCTATTATTATCGGTCATTCGCAGTTTGAAAAAATCCCGTTAAGTATTGAACGACAAAAGAGAATGCTTGAAGAACAGATTGACGAAATAACCGTTGGTATCGGACAAATCAAGTTTAACAAGGGTGAAAAATTCTCTGTTAAACAGCTTGAAAAAACAAAAAAATCATTGCAGGCAAAACTCCAAAAACTCAATGACCAAACCCGTAAAGATGATGTTGTCACCTTTGAAGAACTCGGCATTGACAGGCTCTTTGTTGACGAGGCTCACAATTTCAAAAATTTGTACCTCTACACAAAAATGCGTAATGTCGGCGGTATTGCACAGACCGAAGCACAGAAGTCCTCTGACCTCTTTATGAAGTGCAGATACCTTGATGAAATCACAGGCAGTAAAGGTGTTGTTTTTGCTACTGGCACACCCGTTTCAAACTCAATGGTAGAACTCTACACTATGCAGAGATACTTGCAGTATGAAACTCTTGTTGACCGTAATCTGCAACACTTTGACGCTTGGGCATCAACCTTCGGTGAAACTGTAACCGCTATTGAACTTGCACCCGAAGGCACGGGATACCGTGCTAAAACCCGATTTGCAAAATTCTACAATCTGCCCGAACTTATGATGATGTTCAAACAGATGGCGGATATTCAGACAGCAGATATGCTCAATCTTCCCGTTCCCAAAGCCAACTATCACAATGTTGCGGTTAAACCTACCGAACAGCAGAAAGAGATAGTTGCTTCTCTTGCAGAACGAGCCGAGAAGGTAAGAAACAAAATGGTAAGTTCCAATATTGATAATATGCTGCTTATCACAAATGACGGCAGAAAGACGGCACTTGACCAACGCCTTGTAAATGAGTTGTTACCCGATGACCCATCGAGTAAGGTATCCGTCTGTGCAGATAATGTTTTCGATATGTGGAACAAGACCACTCCGCAGAAATCTACACAGCTTGTATTCTGTGACTTATCCACTCCGCACAATGACGGCTCTTTCAATGTATATGATGACATTCGCAAGAAGCTCATCGCAAAAGGTATCCCCGAAACGGAAATCGCCTTTATACACGATGCTGACACAGAGGCAAAGAAAAAAGAACTGTTCGGTAAAGTTCGTTCCGGTCAGGTACGAGTTCTTATCGGCAGTACAGCCAAGATGGGTGCAGGTACTAACGTGCAGCAGAAACTTATAGCAATTCATCACACCGATTGTCCGTGGCGACCTGCTGACCTCCAACAGAGAGAAGGAAGAATTGTCCGACAAGGCAACGAAAATCCCGAGGTTGAAATCTTCAGTTATGTTACAGAAGAAACCTTTGATGCTTATTTGTATCAGTTGGTTGAAAATAAGCAAAAGTTCATAGGTCAGATTATGACTTCAAAATCGCCTATGCGTTCAGCAGAAGATGTTGACGAGCAGGCGTTATCTTATGCCGAAATCAAAGCTCTTGCAACAGGTAATCCTTATATCAAAGAAAAGATGGATTTGGATGTCGCAGTATCGAAACTCAAACTTTTGAAACAGAACCATTTGAGTCAGAGATATGCTCTCGAAGATAAAGTTGTTATGTTTTATCCAAAAGAGATATTGAGATTGGAAAACCGTATCAAAGGTTATGAGGAGGATATTAAGACAGCGAGTGAAAAGTCTGTACCCAATTCAGACGGTTTCTGTCCGATGGTGTTGGAGGGTATATCCCATACCGAAAAGAAATCAGCAGGCTCGGCAATTCTTGAAATCTGTCAGTCTATGAAATCCCCTGAGCCGAAAACAATCGGCAGTTACCGAGGTTTTGAATTGGAGTTATCTTTTGATACCTTCCAAAAGCAATTTGTCATATCTCTCATAGGCTCACTCCGTCATTCTACTCCGCTTGGCACGGATGTTCACGGTAACATCACAAGACTTGATAATCTCATCGGTGACTTTGAGAAAAAGAAAAACGCTTGTGTTGAACAGCTTGAAGATACTAAAACTCAGCTTTCAAATGCCAAAGAACAGATTGAACAGCCGTTCCCCCAAGAGGATGAGTTGAATGAGAAGATGGAACGACTCGGAGAACTCAATGTACTTCTTGATATGAACCATAACGATAATGAAATTGATGACGGTGAACCTGAGGAAATAGCTCTTACAACAGTTGGAAAAGAGCATAAATTTACAAGGTAAGACTTAGCTTTGAAAGTATGTGTTTTACTTTAATTCATATATTGACAAAAAATATGTTTCGTGATACACTAAATGAGTCATATTGGTACGTAATGAAGCATAATGACGAATTATAACGCATAATAATTAATCAAAAAACATCGCTATTTATTAAATGGGAGGTGCTTTTATGGGCAAACTAATCAAGTGCCAAGAATTACAATCGGTGTTTTCCATCAGCCGTTCAACTATAGACCGTTGGAGAAAGGAAGGTATGCCTTTTATTAAAGTCGGACGAGGTGTTCGATTTGACGAAGATGAAGTGTATGATTGGATAAAAATCCATAAACAAGAAATAAAAAGCAACAAATAGTGGATTCTTTCATATTGTAAAATATAGAATTGTTTAGAATGGAGAGTTAATAGAAAAATGAAAGCGATAGAGCGTTTAGGAATAACAAGAGAAAATTTCCATGACACATACGAGGAAAAGCAAGGGTTCAATTCAGAATTCAACAAAAATCATCCATCGTATGAATGCGGAGAATCTTGTCTCTCTTTTATAAAAAGCGGAGGTAAAAAATTAATAAACGAAAATCCAGATATTATAGCGGATATTTTATCAACAATTAAGTAAAAAGCAGGGATAGTGAAAAATGGCAATTGTAGAAAAAGAAAGAGATAATGGCGAAAAATACTATCAGTATGATGGTTTATCTGAAAATGCATTATACAATATGCTTGATGATTTTGCGGAACTTCTTGATGATTATATTAGCAAAATAGATAACTTGACATTAGAAAACCTCAACTTGCATTCTGTATTAATTGGTGAGGCTTATAGTCGAATTGACAAGAGAAGAGACTATTTCGTTATATATCACGACGATACGCAAATGAATGAGTTGAAGGAGACCGCATTGCTGGTTTATTGGTTACTGAAATTCAAACCAATTCGAATTACTGATGAAAAATTACAGAAAGAATATCCTTATATTAATGAAAACTTTGCAGTTTTCTTAATTTATTCGACAATTAAAGAGGAGACAAAGAGAAAATCCAATATGGTTTTTGGTGTTTCCAAAGAATATACCGAAAAGTTATCATATGCATTGAAATTTTGGGATCTTGACAAGGAAGCTCTAATGTTAGTTATGGAATCTTTGTGCGAAGGTATGACTGTAAAAAAAGGAGCTGACTAATAATGTTCGATTTTTTCAACGAGTTGTTCCAATCGGAAGTTGTTAAAAATAATAAAGTGGCATTTACATGCGTTGCTGTTCTTATTTTTGTATTAGGTGCATTGTTGATGTGGGCATATCTGAAATTTATCCACTATAAGATACAAAATAATGAAAAGAAGAAAGTGGAAGAAGAGAATCAAAATTTAATAGCAGATAATGTAGCACTAACAACGGAAAATCAAAATTTGTCCGCACAGATAAATACTCTAAACATAAAAATTGAAGAGTATGAAAAGCTGTTATCTGAACAAAAATTTTCAAAAGACATGAAACAATATAATAGGGTTAAGAACAATATAGACCACGCTGTTTCTGAATTTATAACTCAATAATATTTATTAAAGCTGGTAAGTTTTAAAACTTACCAGCTTTTTTAATTTAAAAATACGGAGCTTTGTTTGGATTATTTTTCTTTTATAACGAGCTTTATTTTTAGAAGTCATGTTATATTGCCTTCTTTTTTAAGTCCCTTGCAGGTCAAAAAAAGTCCTAAAAGTGTTCCAAAACGACCTGTTTTTTCACCCACCTCAAAAGACAAAGAAAGGATGTGAATTATGGCACGAATAACCAAGAAGTTCAAACAAGAGTGGTATTTTTTTCTTAACCAATTTAATCGAATAACATATAACAAGAAATGCAAAATTTGTGCAAACGAATGTAAACAGAGTTTCAGAGCAGAGATAATCTGCTGCCCAAAATTCAAACATAGGAGTTGATAAAATGACGAGTGAACAACTCAATACTGCTTTGTATAAAAAGATGTTTGCCGAACAGGAACAGTTCAAATCAATGCTTCGCAGTTCAACACCCGAGGTCGTTATGCAGCACTCTTATGAACTCGTTTTGAGAGAGGATATTCTGTTATCTCTTGAAGAAAACGATTTGACAGCTCAACAGTGCAAGGCACTTATCAAACAGAAAAAACCGTTAAGTGAACTCTTTTTAGCTTGGGAAAACGGCGAAAGTAGTCATATGCAGGAAATACTTTCTTGCATTGAAAACAAGGCTGATGAACTTCACAACTTGCTTAAAGCACGAACAAGTCGGGAGTGCAGATAACAATGCAGTATATTAACCCCGACACCGTTGCCCGTGTTAAAGAGATTGACCTGCTGACATATTTGCAATGCTGTGAGCCTGATGAACTGACAAGAGTATCACCAAACACTTACTCAACCAAAACACACGGAAGTTTGAAAATATCCAATGGCAAATGGATGTGGTGGTCGAGAGGTATAGGCGGTAAGAACGCTTTGGACTTTCTTGTTAAAGTGAGAGGAATGGATTTCAAGGATGCTGTCTTACAGATAGCAGAATTTGAAAAATTACCCGTTACCACCCACGAAACCAATCAAACAGTAAAGAGATTTTCGCTCTTGCAGAGAGCACCCAATAACGATAAGGTTATCTCTTATCTTCTCAACAGAGGAATATCCCGAACAGTTATAGACCACTTCATCAATGAAGGTTTAATCTATCAGAGTTCGCAAAGAGATAACCTTGTATTTGTCGGCTATGATGAAAAACGCAAGCCGAGATATGCAACCGTAAGGGGTACAGGAAACAACCGTTTTTTCTATGACATTGCAGGAAGCAATAAAGAATTTTCTTTTCGGCAGGTAAACAATGATACCGATTCTGTACACCTTTTTGAAAGTGCAATAGATTTAATTTCATACGCAACCCTTTGTGAAATGCAAGGCTCAGACTATAAAAGTTTGAGCCTTGTTTCTCTTTCGGGAGTATATAACCAAGGCAGCAATGAGCAAATAAAAATCCCCGTCGCACTTTCTTCTCACCTTGCAAAGCACAACACAAAAACTATCCATCTTCACCTTGACAATGACCGAGCAGGACACAATGCCGCAAGAGCATTGACTAATCTTCTGTCAGATAAATACTTGGTGAGAAGCCACTTTGTTCCCGTAGGAAAAGATGTAAACGATTATCTTCGATACACTTTGAACATACCATACAAATCTCAAAAAGAAAGGAGAGATTGCCGATGAAAGAGTTTGAAGTTGTAATAACCGAAACATTAAGAAAGTCTGTAAAAGTAATGGCAGACAGTTTGGATGAAGCACAACAGCAAGTCACAGATGATTGGTATCGAGGTGAGTATATTCTTGATGCCGACAGCTTTGACAGCGTGAATTTTGAAGCAACAGAACTGCTTCCCGAAAAAATAAAGGTCGTACTTTTAGAGCCGGGTAAGCTCGCACAGGTTACAGAAGTTGGCTACAAGTTTGAAGATATGAAGAAGGTAGTTGAAGGAAACATCGACATAATTCCGTTTGATGGTGACACCGTTATTGTGTACAACCGTGACGGAAAAACGAATGGCTTGCCACTCAATCGAAGTTTAAGAAACAAGGAAGGTCGAGTAACGGACATTATTGCCGGCAAGTTTTTTGTCTGCAAAGGTGACGGTGATGACTTGGCAAGTTTAACCGATGTGCAGGTCGAAAAAATTTCAGAGCGATTCAAAAAGCCTGAACGATTTTACAAATACGGCGAGGGAATACGAGCAGTTCCTTATGTGCCGAACAAAAAAGATTTGGAAAGATAGGAGGTGATATTTTAATGAAGGACTACACAGTAATCGTAACCGAAATCAAAACTGTTGGAGTTACAGCTACAGCACCCTCAGCGGAAACAGCACTCGATATGGTAAGAACTCTTAAAAAGCAGACACAGATAATCGATAACGCTCCCGATGCAGAGTGCGAAACAGTGTATAGAGTGTTTGAGGCAAAAGACGAAAACACGGACACGCCACCCTGTAACGGTGATTGCGAAAACTGTCCTTTTGCCGATGGCGAGGACGATGAAGAAAACCTTATAGACGAAATCTGTTAAAGGGATAGCTGATTTCGTGGCATTTGTCTTAGCGAGCAATGGATTTG
>JAZQVQ010000316.1:0-7299 GCA_045631825.1 Eubacteriales bacterium
TACATTATCCAACAACCTTTAATATATATGTGGCAATAGTCTTTGCGTAATCCACAAGTTTATCGCACTCAATATACTCATTAGGTTGATGTGCACCTCCCGCCACTGAAAATTCACGTCCACAACCAAAGCCATAGGCACGACTTGAGCCGTATTTTGAAATAACAGAAAGGTCAGAAAGGCAAGAACCGCATACGAGAGGCTCTTTTCCGGTCGCCTCTTTTGATGCATCAACCATAAGCTTAATATCCTCACTGTCGGGCTGACAATACACATAGTGGAAAAACCTTGTTGCCGGTTCAAAGCCATCGCCGATTATTCCGAGAGGCATAAGTTTTTGGCTTAAAACCTTCTCAATCTCCCGCAATTCCGAATAAATTGTTTCCTTATCCTTATCTGTATAAAAAACAAAATACACCTCGCCTCTACCAAGGTCACTTCCGTTATTTCCTGCACGAACTCCCATATAACGAAGTGCGGTTTTGGGAATTAACGTTCCCTTATAAAAGCTATTTTCTTCTAATTCTGTACGGCGTTTATCAGCAAACATTTCCTCGATTGTATCTATGACAACAGGCAACGCTTTTCCTGCGATTTTCGCACTGTCAACAGAGTCTTCTGTATGGAAAAAATACTTTATTTCCTGTCCACCCGAACCACAGTGCCAGATTTGTCCCTCTAGTCCGTCCATACTCACTATCCTTTTAGCTGGATATTTCAAAACTGATGACAAAGCTCCGTGTGAGCCGCCATATTCTTCATCGCAATATGCCGCAAACAGCAAATTCTTTTTAGGTTCAAATCCGTATTCTTTCAAAAGTCTGACAACAAACAAAGCTGTTGCTATTGCATATTTGTCATCACAGGCACCACGTCCATAAATTTTGCCGTCCTTTATTTCACCGGACAAGGGCTCTCTTTCCCAACTATTTATATCGCCTATCTTTACTGTGTCAATATGTGCCATGAGCATTAGCTCATCCTTGTTTTCACGTCCTGCATAGCGTGCAACAACATTATATCTGTTTTCCAGATTTCTTCCCGGCATATAATCGGGGTGCTTATCAAAACCATCTATATCTATCGGCGAGAACATATCGCTCTCAAGTCCAAGCTCTTTACACAAATTGTATATGTACCTTGCACAATCTTCTTCGTTACCATAACTTACAAAACTTTCAGAATTGATTTTTATAAGCTCTGAAAGCAAAGAATACAATTCTTCCTTTCTTTCATCAATTAATTCACAAAACTTTCTGCTTCCCATTTTACATTTCTCCTTTTGGCGTAATAACTATTTAAATTCAAATACAGATATTCTGTTTGATCTAATCAAATATTCATAGCACGTCCTGATATATTGAATTTTGGCATCACGTAATTCAAGTGGAATTATATTCTCACCCAGTATTTCAAGATTGAAAAGGCCTTTATATCCAACAAGGCAAGTCCATTTACAACCTCTCCAAAATCAACATTTCCTCTTGTAAAGGGCATAAGGTGCTGGTCACTAAAGCCTTCATTATCCCCTATATGCAATGCTTTTAATTTTTCCCCTGCCTTTAATATGAACTCATAATGTCCTTTTTCTGCCATATTAAGGTGATTCGTATCAAGACAGATACAAACCTGTCGCTTCCGACTGCATCTATAATATACAGCAAATCGTCGGCACTTTTATCTATAAGATCAGTTTCCTCGATGGAAAAAGATCCTAAATTTTCAAGACAAATTGTAATATCCTTATCTTTGACATATTGAGCAATAAGCTTTAAATTTTCAACATTCTTGTCTATTTTTTCCTGTCTGCTAAGGTGAACATACAAAAGTTTACCACAATGAAGAACAATATTTTTTATTCCTATTGCCTCGTACATATCAATCCACTCACAAAGGGTTTTAACAGCATTGTCATCACACACCTTAACCACAAATGCCCCTGAGAAATTTCAAAGTCACGTTCATCTATAAACACTTTAAGGCTCTTTCCTGTAGCGACAACATTATCACTTCTCTACAAAAGCTCAAAGCCATGCTCATCGGAAAGCTCGCTTGCATAAATTCCGTTTTCGACAAACCGTTTTACTGATTCTTCTATTCCCAGTTCACCATAATACCCTCATAATACTTAATTTTGGTTTCATAATTATCCTCCCATTTTTGTTTGCTTTACAAACATTTTTGCCGATTAAACCAATTTAGTTTGGTTCATCTTGAGCTTTCTCGTCGCATAGCACTTCCAGTACCTCGCATATTGCCGAAAAATATCCATGTTCTTTACCGGCAACCGGTTTTTTAAGCCGTCTATGAAGCTGTGGAGTTTGCAGATTCTGCAAAAGAAAGTCCTTGGGGTGTGCATTTACTACCGGCATCAGTTTTGATACATCAGGCATATGTTGACAGTCGAAATGAAAGACAACCTCCCTATCATTTCCATTTATTTTAGCAACGCCGCAATTACTTGCCATAGATTTGATAAGAGCTACTTCCATAAGATTATGCACTTGCTCAGGCACTGTTCCGTAACGGTCCTCCACTTCATCATAAGTGTCAAACAAGTCTGACTGACTCTTTATGGCAGCAATTCGTTTATAAACCGATATACGCTGATTGTGGGCAGTAATATATCCTTCCGGTATATATGCAGAAATGGGCAAATCCACTAGGCTTTCTGTCTTTTTTTCTTGTATCTTTCCTTGTTGTTCACGCACTGCTTCTTCCAAAAGCTGACAATACATCTCATAGCCAACTGCCTCAAGATGTCCATGCTGCTGTGCTCCGATAAGATTTCCTGTTCCACGGATTTCAAGGTCCTGCATTGCGATTTTAAATCCAGAGCCAAATTCGGTAAACTCCTTGATAGCAAGCAGACGTTTTTCAGCATCCTGCGTCAAAACCTTATTTCGACGGAACGTAAGATATGCATATGCAAGGCGATTTGACCTACCCACACGTCCTCTTAGCTGATAAAGCTGTGCAAGACCCAGACGGTCGGCATCTTCTATTATCATAGTATTGACATTTGCAATATCAAGGCCTGTTTCTATAATGGTAGTACATACAAGAACATCAACGTTACCCTCAACGACCTCCTGCATCAGTTCCTCAAGCTCACGTTCCTGCATCTTACCATGTGCAACCGCCACTCTTGCATCTGGAACAAGTTGTGTTATTCTTTCGGCAACTCTATAAATTCCCTCTACCCGATTAAAAAGATAGTATACCTGTCCACCACGTGCAAGTTCACGAGATACAGCATCTCTTATAACTTCCTCATCATATTCAAGTACATATGTGGCTATCGGGTATCTCTCTCCCGGAGGCTGTGCAATCAGGCTCATATCCCGTATTCCGCTAAGGCTCATATGCAAGGTACGGGGTATTGGTGTTGCTGAAAGTGTCAGTACATCTATTTCATTTCGTAATTCTTTCAGTTTTTCCTTATGGGCAACACCAAAACGCTGTTCTTCATCAATTACCAGAAGTCCGAGTTTGTGAAACTCAACATTCTTACCCAGAAGTTTATGTGTTCCTATAACAATATCCACTTCTCCGGTTTTGAGTCCCTTTAAAATTTCTTTTTGCTGATTACCTGTAACAAAACGAGAAAGAAGTCCCACTTTTACCGGAAAATTTCTCATACGTTGCTTAAAATTCTGATAGTGTTGTGAAGCAAGTATAGTTGTCGGCACAAGGTAAGCTACCTGATATCCGCTCATCACCGCTTTGAATGCAGCACGCATTGCAACTTCGGTTTTACCATAACCTACGTCTCCGCACAACAATCTATCCATTGGGTGCGGTGTTTCCATATCCGCTTTGACTTCGGCGATACTACGAAGCTGATCCTCCGTCTCATCATAAGGAAAATCCGCCTCAAAATCACGTTGCCATTCAGTATCCTCCTGAAACTCAATTCCCGGAAGCTGCATACGTTTAGCATAAAGCTCAATCAGCTCCTTTGCCATATCGGCGGCAGCTGCCTTAACCCGTTCTTTAGTTCTTCCCCATTCTGCCGAGCCAAGCTTATCAACTTTGACTCTCACTCCGTCTTTACCTGTATATTTAAAGACCATATCGAGCTGGTCAGTAGGCAGGTACAAAACATCGCTGCCACGATATTGAATCTTCAGGTAGTCCTTTCTGACGGCGTCAACGGTTAACTGCTCAATACCCGTATAAACACCTATACCATGGCTTTGGTGTACCACATAATCTCCAGGTTTAAGTTCGGTAAAGCTCGAAATCTTATCTCCGGGACGAGTTTTCATTCTCTTTCGCTTTTTACGTGTATCTCCGAAAATTTCACGGTCACCCAAAATTGCCGTACGCAAAAGCGGATACTCAAACCCTTGTCTGATACTCCCTGCAAGCACAACAAGTTCACCAAGGTTTGGAAGACGTGTCAGCTCCTGCTGATAACTGCATACAATATTCTCATCTACCAGTTGATTTACTAAATTTTCAGCACGTACCGACGAGCCTGCAAGCAACACTGTCCGATACTTATTCTTCTGATAAAACCGCAATGCCTCACAAAGAAATTCAAATTTCCCCTGAAATCCATTGATACTTTTACTTGTGATATTATAAGTTTTTTGCGGTCGGTAATCCAGTAAGCCATGTGAAATTCCACTAAGTCCCAAAAACTTTTTCTTTGTAAGTTCACGTAGTGCATCGGCTAAAGGAAGGTGGTAAAGCAAATCCCCACGTGATATAATCCCACGTTCTGCAAGATTAAAAATTTCCTCCGCTATCTGTGTTTGCCGAATTTTTATAATCTCGTGAATGCGTGCCGGTTCATACCAGAAAATCACAGTTTCATCTGTCACATAATCAATCAAAGTCGGCAGTGTATCATAAATATACGGAATATACTTATCCAGCGAGGGAAAAAGCAAGCCCTCTTCCAGACGTTCTATATCACGTCTTAAACATTTCTCAAGCTTTTGTCCTCGTTCGGATTCGTTATCGGTTTTTGAAAGCTGTTTTTTAAGCTTTGAAACAAGTGAGATTTTCTGCTCTTGTGTAAGCAACATTTCCCTTGATGGCAAAATCTCTATCTGTTCCAGACGCTCAACCGCACGTTGTGTTTCCGGATCAAAAAGACGTATTGAATCTACCTCCGTATCAAAAAATTCAATACGTACAGGGTTTTTTGCTTCACTGACAGCGGGAAATATATCCAGAATACCGCCTCTGATACTAAACTGACCTGCTCCCTCCACCATTTCCTCACGTATATAACCAAGTTCAGTCAAAGTATCAGCAAGTTCACTTAATTGTGCCTCGCTTCCAAGCGACAGCGAAATAGCTTTTTGCTTAAAAAACTTTTGCGGTACCGTAGCCTGCAGTAACGCCTCAGGGGTTGTCACAACATAACAAGGCTCATTTTGTATCATGGCACTTAAAACCGAAAGGCGTGCGTGTGTTACATCTTGTCCTTTTGCTTCAACATCGTAAAACAGCAGGTCTGTTTTGGGATAAAGGTAAACACGTTCCCCGAAAAAAAAACGCAAATCCTCGCATATTTGCTGTGCTGCCGTATCGTCTGCAGCCACTACCAGTGCCGGTGCATCAAGCTTTTCACAGACGCTATAAATCAGGTGTGCTCCCGCAGAGTCCGACACTCCAAGCACACTTACCGGCGTTATATTAAATTTGAGATCTTTTATCAACTGCGAAAACTCTTCAAGTTCCAAGAGCATCTGTGAAAAAACCTTCATATACTTCATCCATTTCCTGATATCTGTTTAGTCACTAAGCAATTCAATAACAATACTAATTTTATGTTTAGGTTAAGACAAATAATTATTCTTTCTGCTTTCCAAGCGATATGTATTTTACTAAAACACAGTTTCTTTTCTGTACTAAGAAGATGTGACTCAATATATTTTTGTACTAAAAAATACTTGATATTCTCTAATTTACAACCCAAAACAAAAATAAAAAATACACATTTACAAGTATAACAAATATTTACAAATTGTCAACAGCAGGTACAAAAAAGTATACCAAAAACAATTTTTACCTCCCTTTTGTCAAGGGAGGTGTCTGAATTTATGATCTTACTTCACTTTGTGTTATCCCTGATGATAAAATGCACTTTTAAGCAAAGAACAAGAATTATTCCAAGTACCGGAAATACTGTGGAAACAAGTAGCCCCACCCTCATTCCTATCTGTTCTGCACTTATGTCAAGAGCCTTTGACAATTCGATGGCAAAATTACTTAAAGCAACTTTATCCGAAACAACACCTACAAGCTGAGGTGCTACTGATGCTCCCATATCTCCTCCGGAAGCCAACAACGCATAAGCAGCAACATTTGCTGGCGGGAACTTTTTACCAACACATATTATTGCCCCTGGCCAAAGCATCGAAACAAATATTCCCGTCATAATACACGCAACAAGCCCTACTATCTGGTTTAACGAAAGACTGGCTACAAGATAATACACTGCTGCCCCTATCATTCCGCAAAACACAACCGTCCCTGCAACAATCCACAAATATGCCAAATCGGGAAAAACTGTAGGCATTATTCCATAAATCAAAATTCCAAAAAAAGTAATAAGCGACATATACCGGACTGTTTTATGTATATTGAACATCTTTGCAAAGAAAGTAAATATCAGGTCGACAAACAGCTGGATTGAAAAATTTATCGCTACCAACAATCCAAGCTTGGTAAAAGAAAGATTATACATTTCACGAAATGTGACAAACAACAATGCAGACAAATTCACTACCACTGCCATGGATATGTTTGTAACATAACAAGCATACTTTGTAAGTTTATATTCCTGATTTATCCCCATCTTCAACAAATTCCTCTTGTTTTGCCGGAGTCTAACATCAAATTATTAAAGACTCCGGCAAAAACATGTTCTATTCTATACAACACACAAAACAATATCTCTTTATATTTTTAAATCAGAAACATATCTTTCCGGGATTAAGAATATTCTTCTCGTCAAACACTTTCTTTATTCCCTGCATAATGGAAATGGGTGTTTGTCCGTAAAGCTTTTTGAGGTATTCCTTTTTTGCATAACCTATACCATGCTCACCTGGAACAAGACCACCCATTTCCTCTGCTTTCTCATACATACGATCAAAGCATTGGTTCAGAATGGTTTTCCATTGGTCATCATGCAATCCGTCACGGCAAATATAGATATGGAGATTGCCATCACCGGCATGACCGAAGCTCGGAATTCTTACTTTCATTTCATCAGCAAGAACATGGGTAAACTTGATAAAATCGTCTATCTTATTCACAGGGACAACAACATCA
>JAZQVQ010000317.1:0-4919 GCA_045631825.1 Eubacteriales bacterium
CGGAATAAGCACACGTGGTTTTGACACGCCCACTTTTGCCTTTGCCACCGTCTTTGACTCATAGCTGAAAGCCGGTATATCTGCTTTTGGTGTCTTTATATTACAAGCAAAAACTTTTTCAAGCTTATTTTCATATATTTCTGAAAGCTCTGCTATAGATACTTCGCCGTCCTTATCCAAAACAAGTTTATCCTGTGTATATCCAAGAACTTTGCCTTGTGTCACATCATCGCAAACTTCAAGCACAAACGAGCCATACTTATATCCGAATATTGTTTCGTTGGGTATATCCTTTTCAAACTTAAAACCGATTGAATTACCTATACACATTTTATAGATTGCTTCAGCCACACCGCCGAAAACCGGTGTATATGCAGAATAAACCTTATTTTCACGAACAAGCTTTGACACGGTATTATAAACAGATACAAGGCTATCCGCATCTGCAAGTCCGTCTTTATTATAGTCACACTCAAGCAAAACAACCTTATGTCCGCTCTTTTTGAATTCAGGAGTTACAATATTATTTACTTTACTTGTTGTAACTGCAAAAGAAACAAGCGTCGGAGGAACATCAATATTTTCAAAAGAACCGCTCATAGAATCCTTACCACCGATAGAGCCTATACCAAGCTCCATCTGTGCACGGAAAGCACCGAGCAAAGCAGACATTGGTTTTCCCCAGCGTTTTGCATCTTTCATCGGCTTTTCAAAGTATTCCTGGAATGTAAGGTACACGTCCTCAAACTTTGCTCCGCTTGCTATAAGCTTTGAAACCGATTCTACAACTGCAAAATAAGCTCCGTGATACGGGCTTGCCTTTGAAATAAACGGATTAAAACCATAAGCCATAAGCGAACAGGTATCTGTATGCTTATTCTCAACCGAAATTTTATTTACCATACACTGTGAGGGTGTTCTCTGATTTTTTCCGCCAAACGGCATAACAACAGTTCCTGCACCGATGGTTGAGTCAAATCTTTCCGAAAGCCCTCTCTTTGAGCACACATTGAGGTCATCGACAAGCTTCCTCATACCACAAGCAAAGTCTTTTGGAATTTCCTTATCGAAGTTCTCTCTCTTTGCACACTTTACATCAATGTGCTTTTCCGCACCATTGGAATTTAAAAATTCACGTGAAATATCAACTATATTTTTGCCGTTCCACGACATTACAAGTCTTGGAGTTTTTGTCACCTTTGCAACAATAGTCGCCTCAAGGTTTTCAGCATTTGCCAGAGCTATAAACTTTTCAACGTCATTTTTCTCAACAACAACTGCCATACGCTCCTGAGATTCACTGATAGCAAGTTCTGTTCCGTCAAGTCCCTCATATTTTTTAGGCACTGCATTAAGGTCAATTTCAAGTCCGTCTGCAAGTTCACCTATCGCTACCGAAACACCGCCTGCACCAAAGTCATTACAACGCTTTATAAGACGGGTTGCCTGCCTGTTTCTGAACAATCTCTGAAGCTTTCTTTCTTCAGGTGCATTTCCCTTCTGTACCTCTGCTCCGCACGATTCAAGCGAAGAAGCTGTATGCGATTTCGATGAGCCTGTAGCTCCACCGCAGCCATCTCGTCCTGTTCTGCCGCCAAGAAGAACAACTATATCTCCATCCTGCGGGCACTCTCGTCTTACGTTTTCGCTTGGAGCTGCTGCTATTACCGCACCGATTTCCATACGCTTTGCAACATATCCGTCGTGATAAATCTCATCAACCTGACCTGTTGCAAGACCTATCTGGTTACCGTAAGAGGAATATCCTGCAGCCGCAGTAGTGACGATTTTCTTCTGAGAAAGTTTGCCGGGCAAGGTTTGTTCTGCCGGCAAAAGCGGATTTGCCGCACCCGTCACACGCATAGCTCCGTAAACATACGCTCTTCCAGAAAGCGGGTCACGTATTGCTCCGCCTATACAAGTTGCAGCCCCTCCGAACGGTTCAATTTCTGTCGGGTGGTTATGTGTTTCATTTTTGAAAAGAAGTAACCAGTCCTGCTTTTCGCCTTCAACATCAACCTTTATTTTTACTGTACACGCATTTATTTCTTCGGACTCATCAAGTTTATCAAGTTTTCCCTCTTTTTTAAGATGTCTTACCGCAATTGTCGCAATATCCATAAGGTTCTGAGGCTTTGTTCTGCCAAGATTCTTACGTACATCAAGGTACTGCTTGTATGTCTTTTCGATAGCTTCATCTTCAAACTCGACGTTATCTATTGTAGTTAAAAACGTTGTATGTCTACAGTGGTCCGACCAGTATGTATCTATCATCTTTATTTCTGTTATAGTTGGATCTCTCTTTTCACTGACAAAATACTTCTGGCAGAACTTTATATCATCAAGGTCCATTGCAAGTCCGTTTGTCTTTATAAATTCGGTTAGTCCCTTTTCATCAAGAGAACAGAAACCATCAAGCGTCCTGACAGACTCCGGAATATCGTACTGCATCTCAAGCGTGTGAACTTTTTCAAGCGACGCTTCTCTACTCTCAACCGCATTTATAATATACTTTTTGATTTTTTCCTTTTGCTCGCCACTTAAGTTTCCATAAAGCATATAGACCTTCGCAGTTTTTACACTGGGTCTGTCCTTTTGCGAAATGAGCTGTATACACTGAGCCGCAGAATCTGCTCTCTGGTCAAACTGTCCCGGAAGATACTCTGCTGCAAACACAAAGCAATCCTTATCATCGGGCAGGTCAAAATAGACATTATCCAACTGAGGCTCTGAAAACACTGTATTTACGCTTCTGGCAAAGAGTTCTTTTTCTATGTTCTCAACATCATATCTGTTTATGACTCTTACACTTGTCAATGTATCAATACCGAGAAAGCCCACAAGATCTGCACAAAGCCCGTCTGCTTCGTGTGTAAATCCCGCTTTTTTCTCAACATAAACTCTATAAACCATCAAATATTCTCCTTTACAAATGAAAGTGCTTTCTTTCCTATATCCTTACGATAAAACGCATTATCAAAGCTCACAAACTTTACATTCTCATAAGACTTTTCTATCGCCGCTTCGAGAGTATCAGCCTTGCTTGTCACTCCAAGCACACGTCCACCTGCACTTACTATTTTTCCGTCTGAAACTTTAGCTCCGGCATAGAAAACCTCAGCTGTGCAAGCCTTGTCCACCTTTATTTCAAATCCGCTTTCATATTTCTGAGGATAGCCGTTTGATGCCATAACCACGCAGCACGCACAACCACTACTAAATTTAACCTCGGTTTCGCTAAGTTTTCCTTTTGACACCGCTATCATTATATCAAGCAAATCGCTCTCAAGTAGCGGCAAAACAACCTGTGTTTCAGGATCACCGAATCTGCAATTATACTCTATAACCTTAGGTCCGTTTTTGGTAAGCATAAGTCCGAAATACAAACAGCCTTTGAAGGTTCTGTTTTCGCTATTCATTGCATTTATTGTAGGAATAAAAATCTTTTCGAGGCACTCGTCTGCTATTTCCTTTGTATAGCACGGATTTGGTGCTATTGTACCCATACCTCCGGTATTGAGTCCTGTGTCGTTGTCCCCTGCTCTCTTATGGTCCATAGATGACACCATCGGCACAACAGTTTTTCCGTCGGTAAATGCAAGCACCGAAACCTCGGGACCGGTTAAAAATTCTTCTATAACGATATTATTTCCGCTTTCTCCAAATACCTTGTCCTGCATCATAGAGACAACTGCATTTTTAGCATCCTGTCTTGTCTCTGCTATGACAACGCCTTTACCAAGTGCAAGTCCGTCTGCTTTTATAACCGTCGGTATAGGAGCGGTTTCAAGATAATCAAGAGCCTTTTGCATATCGGAAAAGACCTCATATTCAGCCGTGGGGATATTATACTTTTTCATAAGGTTTTTTGAAAACACCTTACTGCCCTCTATTATTGCCGCATTTTTTCTCGGTCCAAAACAAGCAATCCCTTTTTCTTCAAGCAAGTCAACTGCTCCAAGCACAAGCGGATCATCAGGAGCTACAACTGCAAAATCTATATTATTCTCGGTCGCAAAGCAAGCTATTTTCTCAATTTCCTTTGCTCCAATATCCACGCAGACTGCATCGTTTGCAATTCCGCCGTTTCCGGGCAGAGCGTAGATCGTATCGACATTTTTATTCTCTTTGAGTTTTTTTATGATGGCATGTTCTCGTCCACCTGCACCAACAACAAGAATTTTCATTTTATACAAGTAAAGCAACTAAAGTATGCTTTTTCCTCCATACTGATTTACGAAAGCAAGACACATAACGTCTTATCAATTTTCCGCATAAAATTAAAATATCAAAAATACTTTTTTATTTACTCTTATAAATCTCACGAGAAATTTTTTCTACTGCTTTTGGAAGTATCTGCCATTCTGCCAGACGCATAATTCTTTTCTGCAGAGACTCAGGCGTTTCATTCACCTTTAGCGTTACCGACTTCTGAAGAATAATCTCTCCTCCGTCCGGAATCTCATTTACAAAATGAACTGTCGCACCACTTACCTTTACTCCTCTTTCAATAGCTGCCTTATGAACTTTCAAGCCATAAAAGCCTTTTCCGCAGAAAGCAGGTATAAGCGAGGGGTGAACATTTATTATTCTTCTTGGAAATTTTGCCGTAAAATGTTCGGTTAAAATTGTAAGAAATCCGGCAAGAACAATCAAATCTATTTTGTGCTCGTCTATGAGTCTTATAATTTCGTTTTCAAAAGCTTCTTTTGTTTCAAAATCTTTTTTTGATACAACTTTTGTTTCTATATTTGCGTTTTTTGCCCTCTCAAGAGCGTATGCCTCGGGGTTATCTGATATTACAAGCTTTATTCTTCCGTGCTTGACAACCCCTCCATCCTGAGCATTGATAAGTGCCTGAAGATTTGTTCCTCCGCCCGAAACCAATACTGCTATATTTGCAGTTTTACTTGTCAGCA
>JAZQVQ010000318.1:0-7373 GCA_045631825.1 Eubacteriales bacterium
GGCTTAACTTTGGGATTTGTATTTTTTATAATCTTAATTTCCATTATTATTTACACTCCTAAGACTTAATAATCACGTCCGAGCTTCATCGCCGTGAGATTTACTTCCATCATATCAGCACGTTTTGCAGATATAACCTTTGAAAGAGATGCCTTTAAGTCATCATCGCTATTGAAAAGTCCTGCAGTCCCAAGAACTTTACCTAAAATAATCATATTTGCAAGTGTCGGGAACTTATTATCGGAAGCAAGTTTAGTTGCGGGAATATAGAAAACTTCTACATCCGTACGCTTTACTTTACGTTCTATAAGTGTCGAATCCACGAAAATTTTTCCGCCCGGCACAACGCTGTCTTCATATTTATCAAGCGATGGAAGATTCATAGCTATAAGCACATCAGGTCTTGAAACAATAGGAGAACCTACAGGCACGTCGCTTATAATTACACTACAGCTTGCCGTACCGCCACGCATTTCAGGACCATAAGACGGAAGCCAGCTTACGTTTGCTCCGTCCATAAGGCCTTTATATGCAAGATATTTTCCTGCGAACAGAATTCCCTGTCCACCGAATCCTGCTATAAGATACTGTGTTGTATTCATTTTTTCTTCCTCCTTACTGTGCATTCTGACTTCTGTCCTTATACACACCAAGAGGGTAATAAGGAATCATTTTTTCGTCAATCCATTTAAGAGCATCGGAGGGAGTCATTCCCCAGTTTGTAGGACAGCTTGAAACAACCTCTACAAGTGAAAATCCCTTTTTATTGACCTGGTTTTCAAACGCTTTCTTTATTGCTTTCTTTGCGTTCTTAACATTCTTTACGTTATTGACCGCAACTCTTTCAAGGTACTCAGGGCCATCTAGAGTTGAGAGCATTTCACAAACTCTTATCGGAAAACCGCACTGAGTTACGTCTCTCCCGTAAGGAGAAGTCTGTGTAACCTGTCCCGGCAAAGATGTCGGTGCCATCTGTCCTCCGGTCATACCATAAATTGCGTTATTTATAAAGATAACTGTTATATTTTCGTTTCTCGCTGCAGAATGTACTGTTTCTGCCATACCGATTGATGCAAGGTCTCCGTCTCCCTGATATGTAAACACTATATTGTCAGGATCAGAACGCTTAACGCCTGTCGCAACCGCCGGAGCACGTCCGTGAGCTGCTTCAATCATATCGCAGTTAAAATAATCATATGCCATAACAGAGCAGCCAACAGGTGCTATACCTATGGTTTTTCCCTCTATACCAAGTTCATCAAGTACCTCTGCTACCAGTCTGTGAACTATGCCGTGTGTACAACCGGGGCAATAGTGCATAGACAAATCGGCAAGTGCATGTGGTTTATCAAATACTACCATTATTTTTTACCTCCGTTTTTGTGTGCCTTAATAATCGAATCAAGAACCTGCTCGGGTAAAGGAATCATTCCACCTGCTCTGTTACAGAGTTCAACCTTGACATTACTTCCAACCGAAAGTTTTACATCCTCTATCATCTGTCCCATTGAAAGCTCCACAGAAATAAAGGTATGAGCTTTTTCAGCCGCCTTGGCAAACTGCTTTTCAGGGAATGGCCAGAGAGTTATTGGTCTAATCATACCAACCTTTATGCCCTGTTTTCTTGCCTCGTTTATAGCATTCTTGGAAACACGTGATGCAATACCGAATGCGGCAACACAAATTTCAGCATCGTCCATCATATATTCTTCATACATAACTTCATTCTGCTTTAAGATTTCGTATCTTTCGTATCTTGCAAAGTTGAGTTTTTCAAGCTCATCTGGCACAAGTGAAAGGGAGTTTATGATATTATGCTTTCTTTCAAGCTTTGTACCTGTTACTGCCCACGGCTTTTCAGGTGCGGGTTTTACGTCAAACTCAAGGCTTACAGGTTCCATCATCTGTCCCATTGTTCCGTCTGCAAGAACCATACTTGTCATTCTGTATGTATCGGCAAGTTCAAAGCCCTTTACCGTAAGATCTGCCATTTCCTGAACAGATGCCGGAGCCAAGACTATCATATGGAAGTCTCCGTGTGCTCCACCCTTTGTTGCCTGGAAATAGTCAGACTGTGACGGCTGAATACCGCCAAGTCCAGGGCCTCCTCTTTGTACGTTTACGATAAGTGAGGGAAGGTCTGCTCCTGCAAGGTATGATATACCCTCACCTTTAAGAGAAATTCCTGGGCTTGAAGAGCTTGTCATAACCCTCTTACCTGTCGATGCAACACCATAAACCATATTTATTGCTGCAATTTCACTTTCTGCCTGAAGAAACACACCGCCGATTTTAGGCATTCTCTTTGCCATATATGCGGCAATTTCAGTCTGGGGAGTTATGGGGTATCCGAAGTAATGACGGCATCCTGCTGCGATTGCCGCTTCAGCGATAGCTTCATTACCTTTCATTAAAACTTTATCTGCCATTTTTCTTTCCTCACCTTTCAACCTTTATTATACAGTCAGGGCACATTGTTGCACAAAATGCACAGCCGATACATTTTTCAATGTCTTTCGCCTGTACGGGATGATGTCCCTTTTGATTAATTTTATCTGTCGCCAGTTCAAGTACGCCTTTCGGGCACGCCTCTATACAGAGTCCGCATCCTTTACACTTATCGGTGTTAAACGTAAGTTTTGCCATTTTTATCAGTTCTCCTTTAAGATATTTTTTTCTGCAGTGACAATGGATATAAATTATCTATTTTACCGCAAAGTCCCTTGTAAAGATTTTCACTCACCGCCGTCATTTTAAGCGGAAGCAAGCTCGCCTTACAAAGTTCATTTACGAATTGTACAGAATCAAGAACATTTTGTTCTATAGTCTCATTTCCGAGATTTGAGTTATTTACTATTCCCGTAAACTTTATTTTACAGGCATTTTCAATTTCTCTCATAACCTGGAGTGCATCCTCCACCGTGGCGGTCAGCGGTCTGAACTTATTTACAACATAAAGCATTTCATAGTTGTTTTCGTCCACAATTTTACCGGCTATTCTGCCAAGGGCAAGAGCTCCACGCTCGTCTCCTCCAACATCAAGTATACAACGCAGTGATTTATCATCTGTCAGTGCATACATCTCCTGCGGCAAAGCCGGAATATCCACATTTGTATTTGCATATTCCGAACAGATAAGCCGTATTCCGTTCTGCAAAAGCAGTTCTTCGCTATCCTTTGTACGAAAATACGGATTTACAATATCTATATCGGCAATAGCAACGTTACTGTGTTGCTTTTTCAAATCAACAGCAAGATTTACTGCAATATTCGTCTTTCCACTGCCGTAATGTCCCGAAACTATCGTTATTCTCTTTTCAAGCATCCCATTCACCCTTTACAGCTTATTTCGCTGTATCTTTCCACTTGTGGTCTTGGGAAGCTCGTCTTTGAACACAACAATTCTCGGATATTTATACGGTGCTGTATGTTCTTTTACGTAGTTCTGGATTTCCTTTTTGAGTTCTTCCGTTGGCTCCGTTCCCTTAACAAGAACTATACTCGCCTTAACTACCTGACCTCTTACTTCATCAGGAGCAGCCGATACTCCGCACTCGAGTACATAAGGAAGCTCCATAATTACGCTTTCTATTTCAAACGGACCGATTCTGTAGCCCGAAGATTTGATAACATCATCAACTCGTCCGACGTACCAGTAAAATCCGTCTTCATCACACCAAGCCGTGTCTCCCGTATGGTAATATCCGTCGTGCCATACCTCGTCGGTCTTTTCCTTATCACCATAGTATCCCTTGAAAAGTCCACACGGAACTTTTTCGCTTACCTTAACTGCAATTTCTCCAACTTCACCACGTTTTACGCACTTTCCATCGCTGTCAAGCAAATCTATATCATAAATCGGAACGGGTTTGCCCATAGAGCCGATTTTATGAGATGCTCCGACAAGATTTCCTATCATCATTGTGCTCTCGGACTGACCAAAGCCGTCCATAATCTGAAGTCCCGTCGCCTTTTCAAACTGCTTGAATATTTCGGGATTGAGTGCCTCACCTGCAGTTGTCATATGCTTAACTGACGAAAGATTATACTTTGACAAATCCTCCTTGACAAGCATTCTTAGCATTGTCGGCGGAGCACAGAAGGTTGTTATGTTATACTTTTCAAACATAGGAAGTATATCGGAAGCCACAAACTTTTCAAAGTCATATACAAAGGTTGCTCCCTCACACATCCATTGTCCATAGAATTTTCCCCACATTGCCTTTGCCCAGCCTGTATCGGATATTGTAAAGTGAATTCCCTCAGGATCAACATTATGCCAATATCTTGCGGTATGGAAATGTCCGAGTGCGTACTTATAACTATGCTCAGCTATTTTCGGGTAACCCGTTGTTCCTGAGGTGAAGAACATAAGCATTGTATCATCTCCACAGGCGGTGTTTTCGTTTCTATCAAAGTGTGTGCTAAAGAGAGTGAATTCTTCATCGAAGTTTCTCCAGCCCTCCCTGTTTTCTCCAACAATTATTTTATTTACAAGCTGAGGGCACTTATTAGCCGCGAGCTCTGCCTCGTGTGCTACATTTCCTTTTGAAGTACATATTATCGTGCTTACGCCTGCTGCATTAAAACGGTATTCAAAATCGTGTTCAAGAAGCTGATTCATTGCGGGAATCGCAACTGCTCCTATCTTATGTAAGCCAAGCATTGCGTACCAGAACTGATAGTTTCTGCCAAGCACAAGCATTACTTTGTCTCCCTTTTTTATACCGAGTGACTTAAAGTAATTTGCCGCTCTGCAGGAATTTTTCTTCATTTCCCCAAAAGTGAACACTCTGTCCTTTTTATCGTTTGAAACATACACAAGTGCACGCCTGTCCGGCTGCTTTGACGCTATTTTATCGACAATATCAAAAGCGAAATTAAATCTATCCTCGTTTTTGAACTTTATTGAAATGGGCGTACCGTCGGTATTTTCGACTGTTTCGACAAATTCGTTATACACACGCGGAGCATTATCACGTAAAACAAGCTTTTTGTCGGAAACCGGCTGTACAACTCCAATAACCGATTCGTTATCATCAGCTCCGGAATTGAGAACAATCGCATAGAAAATACAATCTTTTCCATTTACCGCTATCATTCCGTGAGGAGTCGAACTGTCATAATAAATACTGTCGCCGGGGCCTAAAACTTCCGAATGGTCGCCTATCTGCACCTTTAAAAAACCGTCAACAACTATGTCACATTCCTGTCCTGTATGCGTCGTCAGCTCTATAGGAGAATTCTGTGCCTTTTCGCTGTACTTACTTATAACATAAAGCGGCTCTGAAACTCTGTTTTTAAAAGATGAGGCAAGGTTATAATAGGTCATTCCGTGTGCCTCGTCAATTTTCTGACCCTCGCCCCTGCGGGTAAGTATAAAGGATTTAAGTGTCGGGCTTCGACCTTCAATAATATCGGTGACGTCAACATTAAAAGCGAGTGCACATCTGTATATAAACGCAAAGTTCAAATCGCACAGACCGTTCTCGCACATTTCGTATTCCTGCTCACTGACTCCTGTTTTCTGTGCCATCTGTGCTGTCGAATATTTTACAATCTCTCTCAGTTCCTTGATTCTGCCCGCAATTTCCTTGATTTTAAAATCAATTTCCGTCATTGTTTGCACTTTTCTACCTCCGTTTTGGAACGAAAAAAGCCCGTCCCAAGATATAATTCCTTGAGACGAGCTTAATAAACTAAACCCGCGGTACCACTCAAATTGCAGTTTATACAAACTACCTCTCTCAGAGTCTGACAACTCCCATGCATTTACGCAGCAATCACGAAGAGGTTCTACTTGCAAAAAATGCTTTCTTCCTCTCGGCTCGGAGGTTACAGTCGTAAACCAAACCATTGCGATTTTCACCAGCCATCGCATCTCTGAAAAGGTTTTATGTCACGCTCTCCCCGTCAACGCCTTTTTATTTTTAATAATTATATCACAGTTTTTCCCATTTGTCAACACATTTACGGAAAATTCTTAAAGTTTATTTCTCTGAATCTTTCCGCTTATGGTTTTCGGAAGCTCTATTTTAAACTCAACTATTCTAGGATATTTATAAGGTGCTGTATGTTCTTTTACGTAGTTCTGGATTTCCTTTTTAAGTTCTTCTGTAGGTTCTTTTCCCTTTACAAGAACTATACTTGCCTTTACCACCTGACCTCTTACTTCGTCGGGAGCGGCAGATACTCCACACTCAAGTACATAAGGAAGCTCCATTATAACGCTTTCTATTTCAAACGGACCGATTCTATATCCCGAAGACTTAATAACATCATCAACTCGTCCGACATACCAGTAAAATCCGTCTTCATCACGCCAAGCCGTGTCTCCTGTATGGTAATATCCGTCGTGCCATACCTCAGCAGTTTTTTCCTCATCGCCATAGTAGCCCTTGAAAAGTCCACACGGAACTTTTTCGCTTGTCTTTACTACTATTTCACCGACATCACCTGATTTTACAGCATTTCCGTCAGCATCGACGATTGACACATCGTAAAGCGGAACGGGTTTACCCATAGAGCCAAGCTTACTTTCATTTCCCATAAGGTTTGCTATAGTAAGAGTAAGCTCTGTCTGACCAAAACCTTCCATAATTCTGAGTCCCGTCGCCTTTTCAAATTGTTTATAAACCTCAGGATTAAGTGCTTCCCCTGCAGTTGTCATATGCTTGATTGATGAAAGGTCATATTTTGACAAGTCCTCTTTTATCATCATTCTGAGCATTGTAGGCGGAGCACAGAAAGTTGTTATATTATACTTTTTGAACATCGGTAATATATCTGCCGCATTGAATCTATCAAAATCATATGTGAAAACAGCACCCTCACAAAGCCACTGACCGTAGAGCTTTCCCCACAAGGCTTTTCCCCAACCTGTTTCGGAAATTGTAAAGTGCAGTCCGTCCTCTTGCACGCCATGCCAATACTTTGCGGTTATATAATGTCCAAGTGCATACTTGTAGCTATGCGATGCAATTTTGGGATAGCCCGTTGTTCCCGATGTAAAGAACATAAGCATTTCATCATCGCCGCACGCCGTGTTTTCATCTCTGTAAAAATGTGCACTGTACATTGAGTGTTCTTCGTCGAAATTATGCCATCCATCACGCGGTCCTCCGACAAGGATTTTTGTCTTGAGGTTTTCACAGGTCTTTTGTGCTATATCCACCTGAGAAGCAACATCCCCGTCAGCTGTACAAACAATAGCACTTACTCCTGCAGACTGGAAACGATATTCAAAATCGTGAGCCTGAAGAAGATTGGTTGCGGGAATTGCAACTGCACCGAGCTTGTGAAGTCCGAGTATTGCATACCAGAACTGATAATGACGCTTGAGAACAAGCATAACCTTATCGCCCTTCTTGATA
>JAZQVQ010000319.1:0-2398 GCA_045631825.1 Eubacteriales bacterium
AACTCTCAAGAAGATTCACGGTAACGTTAGGCATAATGGCAAATATCCCGAAGGAGGAAAAGAACATATTGAAAAGCAAAACAAAATTGAAAGTCTTAAAAAACAACTTGCTCAATGTATTGAAAAGCAGGAATACGAAAATGCAGCAAAGCTCAGAGACAAGATTAAAGAACTTGAAAATCCCGAAAATGATGGCAAAAAGGAGGCATAAAAATGAAGTGGTATGATTCAATAAAATCAACAGATGATGTTGTAATAAGCTCAAGGGTGAGACTTGCCAGAAACCTTGAGATGTTTCCGTTCCCCTCAAAGCTTGATGAAGATACTTCAAAAAAGGTCGCCTTTGCAATTAAGTCTGCTTTGGAAGTCAATTTTTCTGAAAAACTGAATTTTTGTGAGATAAACGATAACATAAACAAAGGTATTATGGTGGAAGAACACCTTATTTCACCCGATATGTGCAGCAACAATGGGCTGTACAAGGCAGTAGCTTTAGATGAAAACCATAATCTTGCAATTATGATAAATGAGGAAGACCATCTTAGAATACAGGCAATATATGCAGGGTTTGACCTTGAAAAAGCATATCAGAAGGCAAATGAGGCTGATGATGCAATAATGAAAAACGTTACCTTTGCTTTTGATGAAAAATATGGCTTTTTAACAAGTTGCCCGACAAATCTCGGTACAGGTCTCAGAGCATCAGTAATGCTGCATCTTCCTGCCATCAGTGCGTATGGATATATGGACTCAATTGTCAATCTAATGACAAAAATAGGGCTTACCGTCAGGGGGTTGTACGGAGAAGGAAGCAAAGCACAAGGTGCGTTTTATCAGCTTTCAAATCAGGTTACACTTGGCGTGTCCGAGGAGGATACAATACAAAAGCTAAAGAGTGCAACCTTGCGTATAATTGAAAAAGAACGTGAACTGAGAAAGAAAATGACGGTTGAAACTTCATCGGATATGTACGATAAGCTGTGGCGTTCGTATGGAACGTTGAAATACGCTTATAAAATCAGTACAAATGAAGCGGCAAAGTTGATTTCAAACGTTAGACTTGCTTGCAGTTGCGGAATCATCAAGGAATGTGAAGACAAAAATTTTGTAAAATTGTTTTTTGAAATAATGCCGGCACATATTACTGAGAGATTTCCAGATGCACAGAATCCATCAACACGAGATAAATACAGAGCTGACATAATCAAGGAATTTTTAAATGAATAGGTCTTTTGAAAGGATGATATAAATGACAAACAGATTTACGGAAAATGCACAACAAGCACTTAATGCAGCACCAGAAATTGCCGCAAAGCTAGGTCACACATATATAGGCAGTGAGCATATTCTTATGGGAATTTTGTATAAAGGAAATTCCGTTGCTGCAAATCTCATCACTTCAAAGGGAGTTACTTTCGAGATGATGAAAGAACGTGTTTCTCAGGCGACAGGGACCGGTGAAATATCTCAGGATACAGAGTTTGAGCTGACACCAAGAACGAAGCATATTATTGAAACAAGCGGAAATATAGCAAGAGCTATGGGTCAGAGCTTTGTGGCAACAGAACATATCCTTATGGCACTTTTAAGGGAAAGTGACAGTGTGGCTGTAAAATTGTTGAAAAACTGTGGAATAAATGTAAGTGAGCTTTATAATGAAACCATGTCAAACGCACAGGGTGATGCATTTGATACAAATACACAGAATCAGCAAAGCGGCTATTCAAAAAAGCATGGTGGTATAAATAACGACGCTAATGCGTCGACACCGACACTAAATCAATATGGAACTGACCTTACGGCTAAAGCAAAAGACGGAAAGCTTGACCCGGTTATTGGCAGGGACAGAGAAATGCAAAGAGTTATACAGATTCTTTCAAGAAGAACGAAAAATAACCCTTGCCTAATTGGTGAGCCGGGCGTTGGTAAAACCGCAGTAGTAGAGGGATTGGCACAAAAAATTCTTGATGGTGCTGTTCCCGAAAGCATCAAGGGAAAAAGAGTTATCACTCTTGATTTGTCGGGAATGATTGCCGGTGCAAAGTACAGAGGGGAATTTGAAGAGAGAATAAAGACTGTAATGGAGGAAGTTAAAAAGAATAAAAATACAATTCTTTTTATAGACGAAATCCATACAATTATTGGTGCAGGTGCAGCGGAGGGAGCTATTGATGCTGCCAACATTCTAAAGCCGTCACTTGCAAGAGGCGAAATACAGGTTATTGGTGCAACAACTATTGACGAATACAGAAAGTATATTGAAAAAGACTCTGCCTTAGAGCGACGTTTTCAGTCGGTCAATGTAGGTGAACCGTCAAAAGATGAAGCGATTTTAATTCTAAAAGGGCTTCGTGATAAATACGAATCCCACCATAAAATCAAAATTACTGACGAGGCG
>JAZQVQ010000320.1:0-7420 GCA_045631825.1 Eubacteriales bacterium
AGTTTAATGTGCTTGGTGCTCATTCTTTCACTTCCCTGTTGAACCGAAACCACCGTTTCCCCTTTCGGTTTCTTCGAGTTCTTCAACTTCTTCAAGAATAGGCGTTAAACACGGTGAGAACACGATTTGAGCAATTTTCTCGCCCCTCTTGAATTGATACGGCGAATGCCCAAGATTTAAAATACGCACCCTTACCGAGCCTGTGTAGCCGCAATCTACAACGCCTTCTCCTACGTTGATATCCTGGTTAAAAAGCAATCCGCTTTTAGGTTTAATTGCTCCATAGTAACCTTTTGGAATTTCAAAACAAACGCCTGTGTCAACCGTCATTCTCATTTGTCCGAGCACATAAACATCTCTCGGAGCATATAAATCGTATCCGGCATCATTTTCGTGAGCATGAGTTGGTGCAATTGCATTTTTCTCTTTTTCAAGTTTAAATTTAATAACAGGTATTTTTGCCATTAAACCGTTTCCTCCGCTTTTATAATTTCGTCATATTTTTTCTCCGGCAAACCGTATCTTTTCCTTATAAGGCTGTCGTGTCCGACATAAAGGTCTGCGATGTCATAAACATCTATTCCTTCTTCGCCGTTTATGCTGTCCTCGATAAACTTGTCGATTGTTTTTTCAAGTTCCATGTAGAATTCTTTGAACTTCGGTTTCGAGAGGTAAGTTGTGCCATCGTCCTTTTCGTTGACATAAGCCATCGAAATTAAAAGGTGGGCAAGGGCAAGTTTAACACCTACCCTTATATCCATTGCCTTTGAAATCTTTTCACCTTCGGCTCTGCCCATTTGATAAGCCTGCTGTGGATTTAACCTCGCAAGTTTGTTCTTAATCATCTTTATCACTCTTTTCCCCTAAAGCACAATAATCAAACGGTGCAGTAGTCCATCTAAAACCTTCGTCATTTTCGTAATCCCAATGCACATAACACATATGTTTTTCTTTGTCATAATACTTGCATTTTTCGCACCTTGTCACTCTTTGAACATCGGGGTCTATATCATTTACAAAGTCCTCAAGGATTTTTTCCATAGCTCCTGTTTTAATCATTGTAAAAATAAGCCACACTACAACTGTCCATATTAACAAGCAAATCAACATTTCAAAATCATTCACGATGCATCCCTCCGTAAATTCCTGTGACAAGGCGAACCCAAGTTCCGTCATCGGGACACCAAATTTTGCCGATTGCAGAAATTGTGCCACCTCGGTAATATTTTCCGCTTTTGTTGAGATAATTCTTTCTCAAATACCATGCAACGTGGTCGATGCAATGCTCAACGCTGTTATAGGATTTTCTGCCAAATCCAAAAATGTTGTTGGGGCGGAACATATGCTCACCGTGCCCACTTTCAAGCGAAGCAATGCTCGCAAGAAATGTTGCCGAAATTCCATAATCCTCTTCCGCCCAAAGAAACTCTTGTGCGTAATTTTTAAGGTTACCTTTGAGCACCGCTTCAAGTTCCTCTGTGCTCAAGCCACAAGGTTCTTCGATGCTCGGCAGTTCGTAGGCGAATGCCTTAACTCCGAAGATGCTCATTCCCATTTTTACGCATCCGCAAAGGATTAAAAAACAAAGTCCGAAAACTATAAAAATTGTTAAAATGTAAGTAAGGATTTTTTTAAGTTTTTCCATTTTTCTCCTTTCATCTTCTTGTATTTCTGTCTCCGTATTTCACCCAATTGAAATGCCTTTTTTCTTTAGCCGCAGTTACAGGTGCTTGCCTTTCTTCTTTGTATGCACGGATAAGCTGTTTTTCTTTTTCGTGTTCTTCGACCCATTTATCCCAACCGTGAGGGCAATTTCCTTTCATGTGGCATTTTGCATTTCTATCGGGGCAATCTCTACTGCAAGGACATTTCATTCTTGTCACTTCCACATATCCTTTTCGGTTATCTCATGTACTCGGATACCGTGTTTTTCGAGCATTAACTTTCGTTTAATAACAAAGATATTGTAAGTTGCTCCTTTTCGATATCCTTTAACTTCTTCGACAACAAGTTCGCCCCTGCGGAAATAGCAAAAATCCGCTTTATAGGAGCATTCTCGTTCAGCAACTTTTCCATTTATTCTCTGCGAAGGAATAAGGACATATTTAACTTGTCGGCGAAGATTTCCAATTTGTCCTACGCTTTCAAGGGTTTTAAGTTGTAGCCACCTTTTTGCTTCGATTTCGCTGTCGAATTTAATTCCATCAACAATCGTTTTCTTGTTACGAAGTTTGTTTTGTTTTTTTTTCATTTATTACCTCCGCAAGGGAACATTTCGGAACAAATTCCGCCGTGATATACGCACATAGGAACAAGAAGATTTTCAAATTCGGGGCATTTTTCAAGAACAAGTTCTTTCATCTCTCGAACAACATCTCTCGTTTCTTTACTTGCCTGTTTGCAAAGCCTTTTATTCGCAATAGTAAGGAGTTCTTCTGCGTTCATATCCCAAATCATACAGACGGTTTCGTCCTGCCTTGCGGCGTTTCTGTCATAATCGCTTTGTCTATCATTTCGTTGACTTTTTACATAAGGCTGTGCGTGGATATGTCTAACAAGGTGAACGGAAACCCAATAAGGAATTTCAAGGTAAAAGCTAAAATGCAATCTTCTAATCGGCGAGTGTCTTGCTTTAAGAATTTTGTGTTTCCATTCTTCTGTGGGAGGTGTGACGGCTTTTTTACCAACCGTCACAAGTGCCCTTTCCTTAACCGCAAGCCAATCGTTTTCTTGCGGATACTCTAAAAGTTCAATTTTCATCGTTTACATCTCCCAAGGCAGGTCATCAAGTTCTGCCGGAACAAATTCGACATTCTTTTCTTTTGCGTTGTCGCTTTTTGTTCTCGGAACAAATTCAACATTTTCTGCAACGATTTCAACGGCCTTACGCTTCTGTCCGTTTTTATCTTCCCAATTTCGGGTTTGAATAGTGCCATCAACGATAATGGCATCTCCTTTTCTAAAATGTTTGCAGATGTGTTCTGCCGTGCTTCTCCAAGCAACGATGTCGAGCCAATCGGTCTGCTTTTCGCCTTTGCTATAAGGGCGGTCAACCGCAAGTGTGAAAGATGTTACGGCAATTCCGCTTCCTGTCTGTTTGATTTCGGGGTCTGCGGCAAATCTGCCAATAATAATTGCTTTGTTCATAAATAGTTCCTCCCAAATTTCTTTATAAATTCTTCTATCGTCCAACCATATCTATCCATAGCCGCTTGCTGATATTGTGCTTGCAAACGTTCTCGGACTTCTCGGTTAAAGTGAACGCCGTTAGGCGGTTCATTATGGCAAAAATGGCAAAGGTCAACAACCAAGCCATATTTCTCGGATAATTTCCGGCAAGCACCTCCGAAAACGTGATGCCGCTCTATCCATTGTGTCGAACCGCAAAGAAAACATTTTCTCATTTATCCTCCTTCGGCGGTTCGGGTAAAGGCATCCAATGGGTTGTTCCTCTTGCGTAATCTTTAACCGCATCAATAAAAGCCGCTATCCCTTTTACATATTCAGCATCAAGATATTTTCCTATAAACAAATCACCTTGCCTTGAGCAACATAAAACTTTTTGTTCTCTGTTTGGCAACCTGTCTTTTACGTTTATCCATTCGTTCATTGGTTTTCCTTTCCGTGGTTTTTAATCCACCATTCCACATACCATTGAGGCACTTCGTCCACAACTTCATCGGAATAATTCATCCAATCCTCAAGCATTTGAAGTTGCTCGTCAAAGGTCATTTCTTCATCGCCGCCTGTCTTTTGAAAAATTCCATTTCTTCCGCCGTAGGCATCGCTCGGTTTTCAACTTTATCCCAATGTTCCGAAATGCTCTCTTTCGGTTTCTTGGTAGTTGTTGTAAAACCGTTTCCACGTTCCCAAGTGCGAACACAGGCTTTCCAATCTTTTATCGGTTTGCCTTTACCTTGCACCCAACCATTCGTGGAATAGTAATCAAAGAACCTTTCAGCATCAACATTGTTCTTCCGTTCCAAACAATAAGTTTTTATTTCTTGGAGTGTGGGCGGAACAAAACGTTTTCGTTTTTGTTCCCCTTCTATACTATCCTTACCTAACCTATCCTTACCTAACCTAACCTGTGTATCCATTTCGTCTACCAATGGTATACCAATGGTAGACGTTTGGTTGACACTTGGTATACCAAAGGTGTAAGAATTATTCTCATCAAGGGAAAGCATCGATTTTTCTTCTTTGTACTTTGTTTCGTTATATCGGTCATTTCGGATGTAATTGTGTATTCTCCAATGCTTTATAACAACAACTCCACTTTCGAAAGGAAGCACAAACTTTTTTGCGATAAGAATTTTCATATCATCATCACTACATTTACAAGTACGCATTATCGACTTTGGTTTGTTAATGAAGCCATCGTCATCCGCTCTCATCGAAAGGTGAAAATAAAGAAGCTGTGTTGTCTGTGGCATATCAAGAAAGGCATCGCTGTCTATAATTGTTTTTGCAAACATTCTTCTCTCTGCCATCGTCACACCCCTTCCTCACCAAGTTTTGCGATTTCTTCCGGCGTTAAAGTCACGATGCCGTTCTCATCGCAATCGGCAATTATCAAATCCAAAAGTCTGCCCATCTGTGCTTTGTCATATGTGGAAGAACCATAATAATTTCGGATATTGTGATAACCGTTTATTTTGCTTTCACCCATATCTTCGGCTATAAATCCGATGCCTTGTGCTTCCCATATCTCAACCCAATGTTTAACGCTGTCTGCCTTTATAGGAGTAATTTCATAATTACCTCCAACATCTTTAACGTATTCTCTATAAACGTCTTTAGGCGGCATTTTAAGTACTGCAGAGAGCTGATTACATAAAGTCCAAAAATAACCATTTTGGTCAAGGCTTCTTTTTGCTTTGCGTTCATGGAGTGCCGCAACATACTGCTTTCCCTCTTTCAAGTCCGCAACAAATTCTCTTGCATGTTCTCTTGCTTCAAACGGAAGTTTGATACAAAGGTAAACGCCACGTTCGTTTGCGTTTATTGTTGCCTTTTCAAAAACAAACTCGGTGCTCATTTTTTATCTTCTTCCTTCATGATTTTCTTTTGGCAGGAATAGCAAATGCATTTTCCGAAACGCATTGTGGAATATTCTTTGATTGCCGTTGCTTTCCAAGTCGAGCCATCTCGTTTTGTTATGTCTGTGATTACAGCACCGCATTCTTCACATACAATGGATTTGCGTTCTTGGTTTGCGATTGCATTTCCAACCTCTTCCGCACTTGCAACCGATGTATCAATGCCAAACCCACACATCCCAAGTGCTCTGCCCACCGCAGATGTTTCACAATTTTCAATGTAGGAAGTTTTGTTGATGAATGAGCCTTCTTCTTCTTCGTAAGCCGTTCCTGTTCCGATAAGGATTTGCTCATCGTTGTAAATAGATGCTTTAAAAACGCAAACGCCTTTCTCGTTGCTCAACATTTCGGTCACGATTGCACCGTTAGGGCAAAGCATACGAAATGCTTTAATTCTCTGCGGAACTTCCGCATATTCTTTTCCTTTTATGTTCGTTGTCTTTATCGTTTTGTTCGCTTCAACAAGATTTTCAAAACTATACATTTTCTTTCTCCTTTAACATCTTTCCCATTTCTTCGTTGATTTTGTTGAACACTTCTGCAAAAGTACATCCTGCGGAAGTTGTATCGTCAAGATAAACGGCGTAATGGTCTGTGGCGTTAAATTCAAAGCCTTCCCATTTGCCAAACTCAAAAATGACTGCTTCCATAGATTGCGACCAACGGAAATTTACAACTTTATGAGTGTTTCGTGCGATATACATTTCCGAAAGGTTCATTGCCGCTTCCATTGCATCAAAAGCTGTCAGCTTTCTTCCTTCAATAATCATTTGACAAATCCTCCGTTTCGGTTATAATATCTTTGAAACATTTTTCATTGCCGCTTTGTTCCATTGCCGTGGAGCGAGCGGCTTTTTCTATTCTTGCAATGTCCTGCATGATAAGGAAAATGATATAATCGTGGTCTGTTGCAAATCCTCGTTTTGCCTTCGCTTCGATGAAGGCTTTTTTTGTGCCTTCGGGAAGCCAACAATGGACGGATGCTTTGTCTTTGCGGTTTCCTTTTTTCTGCGTATATCCGCAAATTTCTTTAATCATTTCTTTTGCCGCCGCCGTATAAGTGACACCACTTTCAAGCGGTCTTTCTGCAAGGCTTATTCCGCCGGAAGTCATCGCAGGAAATTCGGGTTTAAGTTGTTCCGCCAATTCTCGGCAGGAAAAGCCTTTCTTTTTTCTCATTGCTGAATACATTTCAATCCTCCCACTCCCAAGAGTCGATGCAAACTATGCAATTTTCACAGCCAACGATTTTATTTTCGTATCTATCGACATAATAGTTTTCGCATTCTTCGCCACAACAAGGGCAATATCTCGGCTGTTCTTCTTCACAAGGTGCGTTTCCAACCCAAGGTGCTTCAAAATCGTTCATTTTTCTACCTCTTTTGCACATACAAATCCGCAACCAAAACTGATTGCAAAACAAACGGCACAGGCCGGAATACATTCCGCAAGGCAAATTCCTGCAATAAAAGTAATAACGGTTACGATTTCAAGTGCTTTCATTTTCTAATCCTCTTTCTTGGTTTCATTTTTTCGCTCGGATGTGCAAAATATTGTAAAAGCTCATCATCGGTAAGACCGAACAAGTCTGCGATATACAACACATCGTCCATCGTCCACGGTTCTTTTTCGGTGCATCGGTTGCTTATGTAGGTAAGGCTTTTTCCCATACGTTTCGCAAGCAATGCCTGTGTAAAATGGTTCTCCGTTACAAGGTCGGCAACGGTCAAAGTTCTTGTTATGCTTTTCACTTTTCGTCACCGCCCATAAGTTCTTCAACGGTGCAACCAAGGGTTTTGCACAGTTTTTTAATATACTTTTTTGCAGGTTTCATTCCATTATTTTCCCACCTGCTCACCGTTCCTTGGTTTACATCAAGTTTTTTTGCGAGTTGCTGTTGAGTAATATTTGCTTTGGCTCGCAAGGCTTTAACGTTTATAAGTATCATCTCCTCCAATCGCACGTTTTATGCGTTTGCATATTGACAATGCCACCGAGAAAGCTTATAATAAAGCCGTCGAAAGAATTATTAAAAGCTATCTCGCATGGCTGTATTTTTTGTACCCTTTTTTCGGGTACGTCTGTATTATATCGCATATTTTGTGCGATTGCAATATGTTTTCGCATATTTTGTGCGATTTGTAGATATGCACAAATAAGAGGTGTTTTTTGTGGCAATTCTTGACAAAAGCGAAATAATAGACCGTATAAAAGGCTTATCAAAAGAACAAGGTACAAGTTTAACCTTTATGTATAAGCAACTTGGTTTACCTTCCGGCTATTTACGTGATGTAAATGCCAACAAAACAGCACTTACT
>JAZQVQ010000321.1:0-1552 GCA_045631825.1 Eubacteriales bacterium
AAGAACCTGAAGTCGAGCTTCCAAAGTTTAAGAATGCACTGACAGGTCTTGAAACATCCGAAAGCATTTCTTTAAACAGACCTATCGCTGTTATGATAAACAACATTCATCTTGCACTTCCTCAGATAGGAATTTCTGATGCAGACATTATTTACGAGGTTCTCGAAGAAGGCGGTATAACAAGACTTATGGCTCTTTATCAGGATTACGAAAATCTTGAAGAAATAGGCTCAATTCGTTCAGCACGTGATTACTACATAGACATATCCGATGCACACAAGGCAATATACGTTCACTGTGGCGGAAGCACGTATGCAAAGGACACCATAAAGCAACGCAAAACCGAGGATATTGACGGAATGTACATGGGTAATTTCTATCGTTCCAAGGACAGACTCAAAACCATGGCTTATGAGCATACGCTCATGATAAGCGGTGAGGGTCTCAAAAAGAATATTGCTCAAAAAGGGTACAGCACCGAGCTTTCCGCTCAGCCTCTTGTTTTTAAATCGGAGGAGTCGGACATTTCAGGCGACAGTGCCTCTTACATAGAAATTCCATTCTCTCTTGCTTTACTTGAAAAGCCTTATGCTCTTTCAACCTTTGAGTACAACAAGGACAGCAAGATGTATTACAAAAATCAATATGGCGACAAGCACATAGACGGTGCAACGGGCGAACAGCTTGAATTCAAGAACATAATTGCTCTTGAGTGCAAACAAAACATAATTTCCGGTGATGCTCTTGGCTGTATCGAGGTCGATTTTACAGGCACAGGCAAGGGTTATTATGCAACAAACGGTTGCATTAAGGAAATAATCTGGGAAAAGCCGTCCCGCACTTCTTCCTACACGCTTTACGAAAGTGACGGCACAACGGTTCTGGAGTTAAATCCCGGAAAGTCTTACATCGCCATTGTTCCTACTGCAACTAAAATTACCACAAAATAAACAATGTAAAAAATATATTCGAGGTCTTTCAAATGAACGAAAAACAACTTATAGCTCAAAAATTAAAATCTCTTCTTACCGATTTGACAGAGCAGGAAATATCCGCTATGCTTGAATATCCCACCGACAGAAGGATGGGCGACCTTGCTCTGCCCTGTTTCAAGCTAAGCAAAATCTTAAGAAAATCCCCTGTTATGATTGCAGATTCATTCAGAGAATTTTTACAGGCAGATACCTCCTTAGGTGGTGTGTTTGAAAAAATCGAAAGTGTTAACGGTTATCTCAACTTTTTCATCGGAGAGAGTTCATTAAACAATGTGATTGACGAAATTGTAAGCAACAAGGACTACGGTTCATCCGATATCGGAAAAGGAAAGACCATTGTTATTGACTACTCCTCCCCCAACATTGCCAAGCCCTTCCACATCGGGCATCTTCGTTCAACTGTAATCGGACAGTCTATAAAAAATCTCCACAAATTCTGCGGTTACGAATGTGTCGGTGTCAACCATCTTGGTGACTGGGGAACTCAGTTTGGAAAGCTCATTGTGGCATACAAAAAGTGGGGTTCAAAAGAACAAATCGAAAAGGGCGGTATTGAC
>JAZQVQ010000322.1:0-2471 GCA_045631825.1 Eubacteriales bacterium
ACTCGCTTATAAAATCAATTTTGCTACTTTCGACAAGTCGTTCTTTATAGTCTTTAAGAGTGTCAAAGAATATGTGTAAATAGTATCTGGTCTTGTAGTAGTAAAGACAACTGTTAAGCTGAATTCTTGAAGCCGTAAGTCGTTTACATAAGGAAATTATCTGCTCAGTGTTTTCACAACTGACAATATAACCCTTTTTACGTTCATCACTTTTTTTGACGCAGTATTTGTTTTTGTATATATATTCTTTTGTGCTGTCCTCGGGAAGTAAATTGCTTGTTTTGGTTACAAATAGCTCTCCGCCGCCATCAACAGACGGAAAAAACTGAATGTATAATTTATCCGTTGTGGTATCAAAACCTGTTTCATCTCTTGCTTTTTCTAAAATAAGTTTAAGTGCTTTTTTTGATTTTTCAGTTGTATAATCAAGTGAATCACTTGAAATATCAAGCTCGGTCATATCCCGTGGTGTCAAAATGATTTTGAGCTTTGATGAATTGACTTTAATCATTTCCATATTAAATACTCCCAAACTCTATATTCTTGATATTATTATAATACAAAACATATACTTTTGTCACTGATAAATTAATGGAAAAAAGATTTAATGGGTTTATAAATCTTGACAATAAATCTTTTTAAATGTATAATAAACACACGACTGCAGTAAACGGTCACGCATTATTATATCGAAAGATGGTTTTGTGAGGAAAGTCCGGACTTCGTAGAGCAGGATAACGGATAACGTCCGCCGGAGGTGACTCCCGGGAAAGTGCAACAGAGATATACCGCCGCATTTTTGCGGTAAGGGTGGAAAGGCGAGGTAAGAGCTCACCGGCACAATGGAGACATTGCTGCCCTGTAAACCCTATCCGAAGCAACACCGTAAGCAATAGCCTTTTGGCTGCGTCTGCTCGGCGTTTATTTGCAAGGTGGCACAGAGCTTTACGGCGACGTAAAGCCAAGATAGATGATCGTTCAAGACAGAATCCGGCTTATAGCTGCAGTCGTATAAAAAAGATAGGTGAAAATATTTGAGATTACTTGGAATTGATTTCGGAGATACAAGAATGGGACTTGCCGTTTCAGACCCCACTGGCTTAATTGCCGGAGGCATCGGGACTGTCAAAGTAACAGGAATTACCTCTGCTGTTAAGGCGACTTTGCCAAAAATAAAAGAGTATAATTGTCAAAAGATTGTATGTGGTTTGCCGATTAATATGAATGGTACTGAAGGACCAAGAGCTGAGCGTGTACGGCTGTTTGCACACAAGCTTTCCGAGGCAAGCGGGCTTGAGGTAGAGTTTGTTGATGAGAGAAGGACCACCATTATGGCGTATTCTTTTATGGACAGTACGGGTACTTTTGGAAAAAAGAGAAAAGAAAGTGTTGATACATTGTCAGCACAGATAATTCTACAGACATATTTAGATATGAAAAGGTGACAGATTTGGAGTTTTCAACAGTTGAAGCAATTTTGAAGTATTGTGATGATAATAATATAAAATGTGACAGTCAAACTGCATTGAAGTTTGAAAAACTCTCACAAATGCTTTGTCAGTTTAATGAGCATACAAATGTAACTGCCCTTAAAAGCCAAGAGGATATCGTCAACAAACATTTTATTGATTCGTTTTCAAGTTTAGCATTTGATTTGATAAAAGATAATGCAAGTGTTATTGATATCGGTTGCGGGGCGGGTTTTCCGGGACTACCTATAAAGATTATGCGACCTGATATAAAGATGAGCTTTGTTGACAGTACTGCCAAAAAACTGAAGTTTACAAAGCTTGTATGCGATGAATTCGGGCTTGATGACGTCTGTTTATATCCCGAAAGAGCAGAGGAGCTTGTTTCAAAGGGATATAGAGAAAAGTATGATGTTGCAATTTCAAGAGCCGTTGCGACGCTTCCAGTATTGCTTGAACTGGTTGTACCTTTTGTAAAAATCAATGGGATTTTTATTGCTTATAAGAGTGTAAAAGAAACTGATTTAAATGACAAGAATAGTGAGTTGTCACTCTCAAAAAATGCAATAAATAAACTTGGAATTAAGCTTGCAGATGTGTATACCGCACAGATATGTGAAAGTAATGGTCAGGTAAGAAGCCATACACTTGCAGTGTTTAAAAAAATCAAACAAACACCGACAAATTATCCGAGAAGATATGCTGTAATATTAAAAAAACCGCTATAAATTCATTCTTCGATATATTAATATAAAAAAAGACGACACGTTTTTTGCTGATTTTCAAAGAATTTACTATATTATTCTTTTAGAAAGCTAAGGAGGTAAAAAGCGTGTCGATTATTTATGAAAATGACAAAAAAACAACATTTGGAACTGTAAAAAACAAAACTGATGATTTAACACTTTCGCTCACCCTTGATGCACTTTTGAATTGCGATTGTATGTTTGAAAATTCGCAGAAGCTTAAAACTTACGTCAAGTTAAGGAATAATAGTGTGTT
>JAZQVQ010000323.1:0-14669 GCA_045631825.1 Eubacteriales bacterium
TGATTTACGGCATTCTGACCTGTAACCGCATCGAGTACAAGCAGAGTTTCTTTTGATGAATCGGGAAGCTCTCTGTCAATAACTCTTCTTATTTTTGAAAGCTCGTCCATAAGATTTTTCTTTATGTGAAGACGTCCGGCAGTATCTATTATCAGAACATCCGTGTTGTGACTTTTGGCATAACAGCAAGCATCAAAAACAACGGCGGCAGGGTCAGAACCCTCATTGTGCTTTATAATTGGTACATCCACTCTGTCTGCCCAGATTTCAAGCTGGTCTATTGCAGCAGCTCTGAATGTATCTGCTGCTGCAAGAGCAACACTTTTGCCCTCGTCCTTAAGTAGCTTTGCGATTTTTGCAATAGATGTTGTTTTACCGACACCATTGACACCAATAACAAGAATTACACAAGGCTTTTTTTCGAGATTTAAATTCTCACACTGTCCTATGGTGTTTTCGAGTATTTCTATAAGTGCGAGCTTTGCTTGGTCCGGCTCGCTTATGCGTTTTGTTTTTATTGTGTCACGAAGCTTACCTATAACTTTTTCGGTAACAACTAAACCGAGGTCACCTGCAATTAACACTTCTTCGAGTTCATCGAGCATATCCTCGTCAACCTTGACAAAGCTTTTAAATATGTCATTGACTTGTCCAAACACGCTGTCACGAGTTTTTTTTAGTCCGTCTCTGAGTTTTTCAAAAAATCCCATTGTGTTCTCCTTTATAACTTAATACCGGTTTTCTTTTCAACGTCGTCAATGTTAACCTTAAGGAAACTTGAAACACCCTTTTCCTGCATTGTAACACCATACATAGTGTCGGCAATTTCCATAGTTCCACGTCTGTGAGTGATTATAATAAACTGGGAATCACTGTTTTTCTTTACATAAGATGCAAAACGATTTACGTTTACATCGTCAAGAGCGGCTTCAATTTCATCAAAGATGTAGAACGGGGCAGGGTTTACCTTTAGAATTGCAAAGTAAAGGGCAATAGCGGTAAATGCCTGCTCACCACCCGAAAGCAGCGAGATGCTCTTAACCATTTTTCCTGGAGGCTGAATGTTGATTTCAATTCCAGATTCTAGAACATTCTCAGGGTCACTTATAACGATATTTGCAGAACCTCCGCCAAACAGGTCGGTGAAAACTTCCTTGAAGCTTGCGTTTATACGCTCAAGTGCCGATGTAAACATAGTTTTCATATCGGATTCAAGACGACGTATAATGTTTTCAAGATTTTTCTTTGCATCTGTCAGGTCACTTATTTGCTTTGTCATAAAGTCGTATCGCTCTTTTGTTTCTTTGTATTCCTCAACAGCATTGACGTTTATGTGACCGAGAGCTTTTATTTTTGATTTAACAGAAATAAGCTCTTTTTCATCACCATCGCTTGGCTTGGGGTAGTTTAACGAGAGTGCATCCGTAAATGTGAGTGTGTACTCTTCCCATAGCTTTGCAGTGAGATTGTCGTATTCGGAATTACAAGAATCAAGCTTTGACTGATATTTGGTCATATCCTCAAAGAAGATTTCTTTGTCCTTCTGCAATAGCTTCTGATTTTCACGTCTCTTGTTTATGTCAAGCTCGATGCTTTGAGATAACAAAATCTGTTCCTCAAGAAGCTTTTTCTTTTCGGACAGCTCATTTTCGGTAACAGCTAATTTTTCTGTGTTGTTCTCAATATCGGTTGTAATACCCGAAAGCTGGAGAATAATTTGTTCCTTTTCTTCCTTGAGTGAAACAGTTTTCCTTACGTTTTCTGCAATACGTGTCTGAATACCCGAATATTGCAAATTTGCATTTTCCAGGTCTTTTTGAACTGCAATAAGTGATAACTTCTGTGCATTTACACTTTCAAGAGCTGCTTTTTCGGAACTGTCAGCCTCGTCAAGCTTTTGTGAAAGCTCATTTTTCTGCTTTTCAAGAACTTCAAGATGCTCTTGCTGAGCAACTCTTTGACTTGTGAGTAGTGATAACTTTTCTTTGATTTTCTGACTGTCAAATTCGTCGAGCTGACTGTGCATATTCTTAAGTCTCAAGGAACAAGCCTCGATATGCTCTGTCTGTATCTTTATGTCGTTGTCACTTCTGTAAAGACCACTGTCGGCACTTGTAAGGTCGTTCTTTAAACTTTCAATGTAGTTTTCGGTGTTGGTAAAATCCTCCGATAACTGAGAAAGCTCAAGACGAAGTTCTTTCATTTGTACACCCGTCTTGCTTATGCTTTCTTCAAGAGCCTGAATATCAGCGTTTCTCGACATAATACCCGTTCTTGCAGAAGCCGAGCCGCCGGTATAAGAACCACCGGAATTTATTATTTGTCCGTCAAGCGTAACTATTCTAAATTTGTAAGAGTATTTTTTTGCAATTTCAGAGCCGTTGTCAATATTGTCGGTTACAACTGTTCTGCCAAGTAAGTTTTCGGCAATAACTCTGTACTTTTCTTCGTATGTAACAAGGTCACTTGCAATACCGATGTACCCATTCTCACTTGCAAGACCTCTTTCGCTGATTGTCTTTGCACTTACCGATGTAAGCGGCAGGAATGTTGCTCTTCCGGCGTTTGCCTGCTTTAAGAATTTTATAGCATTTTTGGCACTTGTTTCGTTTTCAACAACAATGTTTGAAACAGATGCACCAAGAGCCGTTTCAATGGCCGTTACATATCGACCAGATACACCTAAGATTCTGGAAACAGGACCGCATATACCAGAAAGCGAATTTTCGTTCATTACAGCCTTAACGCTTCCCGGATATCCCTCAAGCATTTTGTCCATTCTGTCGAGGACTTCACGTCTGTGCGAGTCTGCGGCGTATTTTGCTTCAAGCTCGTTTTTCTGCTTTAAAAGTTGCTCTTTTTTCTCGGAGAGAGCGGCTAAGTTTTCCTGTTCTTGCTTTATATCGTTTAATAAGGATTCCTTTTCAAGCACAAAATCCTTTTTACGTTGCTCGGCATTTTCAAGAGATGTGTAGGCAAGTGATAATTCCTCGTCAGCTTTTTTGATTTCTTCGTTTAAAAATTCTATCCTTTCAGACTCGGACTTTTCAGAATTAAGCTGAGCTGCCTCGTCAATTTTTAGAGTTGTAAGAATCTCGGTAGCATTTCTGATTTCACTCTGCTTTTGCTCAAGCTCCTGTTCGCACTGGCTAACATTGTCGATTGAATTCTGCAGTTCAAGCTCGGCTTTGTTTATTAACTCCTCGCAATCCTTGCATTTTTGTGAAGAAACTTCTATTTGAGCCTGGGCATCGTTTAGGAGAGTTTTCAGGTTCTCAAGCTCGGTTTGGCTAAGCAGCTTAATTTCCGCATCGAGCTGTAACATTCTTTCGTTGTGGTGGGATATGTCGTTTTGGGAAAGCGACTGAAGTCTTTCAAGATTGCTTTTTTCTGATTCGAGAAGTGATATTTCGTTTCTCGTTGCTTCAGCTTTTGACTGGTTAAAAATTCTCTTGTTGTTTAAACCCTCGATTGCAGAATCAAGCAATTCAAGCTCGTTGTCCTTGTCGTCATAATTCTTTTTGGCAGTAATATAACGATTTTCAAAATCCTTGGCTTTTTCAGATGCACTCTGGATTTTCTCAAGCCAGATAGAAACCTCAAGCTCTTTTTTTCTGTCAGCAAGGACAAGGAATTTCTTTGCGTTTTCCGCATCTTTTTCAAGAGGGGATAAACGGAGTTCTATTTCACCTGCAATGTCGGTAAGACGTATCATATTAGTCTCGGTTTCGGCAAGCTTCTTTTCAGCATCATTCTTTCTGTATCTGAACTTTGAAATACCTGCAGCTTCTTCAAATATGTGCCTGCGTTCATCACTCTTTTGCGATATAACCTCGGCGATTTTACCCTGACCGATAACCGAGTAACCCTCACGACCGATACCGGTGTTGAGGAATAACTCGTGAATATCACGAAGTCTTGACGGCTTGTCGTTAATACGATATTCGCTGTCACCGCTGCGATAATACTTTCTTGTGATTTTTACTTCCTGTGTGTCACAGGCAATGGCCGCATCGGTGTTGTCGATAATTATAGAGACCTCGCAAAAACCTGTCTGTGCACGCTTTGCAGTTCCTGCAAAAATAACATCCTCCATCTTTGAGCCACGAAGTGATTTTGGGCTCATTTCACCAAGAACCCACTTGACAGCGTCAGAGACGTTTGATTTTCCACTACCGTTAGGACCAACGACGGCAGTTATTCCTTTTTCAAATTCAAGCCTTGTTTTGTCCGGGAAAGACTTGAAACCTCTTAATTCAAGAGCTTTTAAATACAACTTAAATTCCTCCGTTGATCTTAGTTTTAATCCTTTGCTTTGAGAGTTTCTATACTGAAACTCACCTGACCATTTGTATATGTATTGTTCTGATTGACCTTTACATCAGTTATATTGTAATCTTTAAAATATTCAAGTATTCTTTTTGTGTTTTTACCCTTGTTGCCGATAATTTTTGAAGTATCACGAAAGTTGCAATGAATGTATAACCTGAATGTGTACTCATTGAAATTTTCGGGTAAAAGTGATGTTATATCACGACTTTGCAAAATGATTTTCTTGTACAGATACTCACTTTCAACAAGCTCCCCAAGAGAGGGGTGATTTGCACCTGCATAAACACAATCATCGCTTGAAAGCGATTCTGACGATTGAAGCCCGATTCTCAGCACCTTGACACCGGCATCTTTAAAAATCTCATAAACAGATACACTTCTCATAACAGCTTCGTCTACTGAAAGGGGAGAGTATTCTCTGCTTGTTGCCATATTGTATAATTGAGTATCTTTAAAAACAACAGTAGGATAAATTCTTGCCTCTGATGCACCTAAACGTACAATTTCCTTTGCAGTTTGGATTTCATCCTGAATATTTGACTGTGGCAGACCTATCATCATTTGTCCACCGAGGATAAAACCATGCTTTTTTATCAGATTACAGGCATTTATTGTATCTGCAATCGTGTGACCACGCTTGCAGGCATCAAGGACTTTTTGTGACATACTTTGTACACCAAGCTCTATATTAGTTACACCACGACTTTTTAAGATGCATAAAATGTCATCGTCAATGTAGTCTGGACGGGTTGAAATGCGTATTGATGAAACAAGCCTTTTTTTTACGTATTCGTAAGCAGTGTCACAAAGCGATGTCATAAGATGCTTGTCAATACCGGTAAAGCTTCCCCCGAAAAAAGCAATTTTAATGTCGTCATCAGAACTTGTGGTAGACAAGACTTGTTGTATTTCTGGGTTTATATCTCTGTTTGCACTGCAATTTGTACCCGTAATGGTTTTCTGATTGCAAAATACACAAGAATTTTTGCAGCCTTCGTGGGGGATAAATATAGGAATATTGATAGTTCTCATAATTATGTAACTTACTTCCCGAAAAGCTCTAGAGCTTGTTTTGCCGCCTTTTGCTCAGCATCTCTTTTTGACGGGCCTGTCCCGCTGCCAATGTGGTTGTTGTTGAGTAAAACATCGCACTCAAATAATTTGTTGTGTGACGGACCTGATTCGCTGACAATAACATATTCAAGTATATCACCTTTGTTTTGCTGAACAAATTTTTGAAGTAGTGTTTTGTAATCTTCGCTGTTGCCTTCCTTTATAAGCTTTGAGGAAGATTCGGTTAAAAAGGGAAGTACAAACTTTCTTGCCTTTTCAAAACCACCATCAAGATAAATTGCGGCAAGAAGTGCCTCAAAGGCGTCGGCAAGAATGGATTTTTTCATTCTTCCGCCGCTGGATTCTTCACCGTTGCCAAGAAAAAGATAATCACCAAGCGAGATGTTTCGGGCATAGTCATACAGTGCGTTTTCGCAAACTATGCCTGCTCTTATTTTTGTCAAATCACCCTCAAACATATGACGATTACCCTTGAATAAGTAAACACTTGCAACGAGTGATAAAACAGAATCTCCTAAAAACTCAAGACGCTCGTTGTACAAAACCGTTTCACCTTTTGCACGGAGCTCATTTGCAAAAGAGGAGTGTGTAAGAGCAACTTTAAGTAAATCCTTGTCACGAAATTCATATTCAATTGTCTTTTCGAGTAAACAGATATCTTTTTGCAAAATCAAGCCTCCGGTTTGTCGTTTGTTTTGTTATTTATTCCTGTGTCTTGACCTCAGACAAACTTGCGATATGTTCAATCATACCGGACAAGGCATATCTTTTAGCCTGACCTATGCAGACTGAAATGCTGACAGCGTTGGAGCTTCCGTGTGCTTTTATAACGGGCTTTGCAACACCAAGAAAAGGAGCACCGCCATAAATAGAATAATCCATTTCTTTTCTGAGTTTTTTTATACTTGAACTTGTGAAAATATAACCTATTTTTGAAAGAAGATTTCTCTTGAACAGACGTTCAAGCGAACTCTTGACAAGAAGTCCTGCACCTTCGCACATCTTAAGTGCAATATTTCCCGTAAATCCGTCAGAAACAATAACATCAACACCACCGGAAAGAATATCTCGTCCCTCGATATTGCCGACAAAGTTAACGGCAGAGTTGTCCTTTAACCGTACGTATGTTTCTTTTTGAAGGTCTGTACCCTTGTGTTCTTCCGCACCGTTGTTTATAAGTGCAACCTTTGGATTTTCTATTCCCATAACCTTGTTCATATACATACTTCCCATCTGTGCAAACATAACAAGGTCGTCGCTGCTGCAAACAGCCTGAGCACCAGCATCTGCAAGAAGTGTTGGTGAGCCGAGAGGTATTATCGCACCCAAAGCAGGACGCCTTATGCCTTTGATGCGTCTTAACATAAGAGTTGCACCGGTAAGAAGAGCACCTGTGTTTCCTGCACATACAAGTGCATCGCCTTTTTCTTCTTTAAGAAGCTTTAAGGCACAAGCCATTGAAGACTGGTTTTTTTCCTTCATAACAGAACCGGGATCATCGTGCATAGTAAGGTTTTCTCCGGTATTTTCAACAATTTCCACACCCGTTAAATCAAAATTCTGTTTTTTTGCTATATTTTCAATTTCACTTTTGTTTCCAACAAGTAAAAGATCAACATTGTGCTGCTTTGCACCAATAAGTGCACCTGTAACTATCTCAAACGGTGCATTGTCTCCGCTCATACAGTCAACAATTATTCTCATGGTAAAATTCTCCCTTCAAAATGGGTAATATTGTATTATTCGTTTGTTATATCTGCAGGTTCAATTTCAATCTTGTAAGAACAAGCCTTGTTGCTGCATACATTAAGATTCTTACCCCGCTTTCTCATAAGCATACTGTTACACTCAGGACACTTTTCATTTGTCGGAATGTCACACGAGGTAAAGTTGCAATTAGGGTAAGATGAGCAACTGTAGAATGAAGTTCTGTTTCTGCCTCTGCGAATTACTATTTTTGAATTGCAAAGAGGACAGGGAACATCAAACTCTTTGTTTATAGGCTTTGTACCCTTGCACGCAGGATAAGAGCTGCAGGCGTAGAAATTACCATATCTGCCTTTTCTGATAACCATTTTGCCACCGCATAAATCACATTTGATGTCATCAGGGGCAAAATTCTGAGTTTTTTCTGATTCCTGCTTCTGAGCAACGTTTCCGTCCTTGTCAAGCGGCTTTGTGTTTTTGCAGTCAGGATAGTTGGGACAAGCGGCAAACTTGCCGAATCGTCCGCTTTTTATAACCATCTTGCTACCACATTTTTCACATATAATGTCTGTTTCAATAACAGGTAACTTGTAATCCTTCTTGTCAACTGAAGTTGCTTTTAAAAGCTCTTTTTCAAAATTCGCATAGAACGAGGACAGGACATCGTAAAGATTTCTTGAACCCTCCTCGATACTGTCAAGTGAGTTTTCCATGTGTGCGGTGAAATTGTAATCAACAACATCCGAGAAGTTGTCAACCATAAGATTTGTTGTAACTTCTCCAAGCGGTGTAGGGGCAAGTGCTTTTGAAACCCTTTCAACATAACCTCTTTGTATAATGGTTGTTATTGTGGGTGTATAGGTGCTTGGTCTGCCAATTCCTTTCTCTTCAAGGACCTTTATAAGAGAAGCTTCGGTGTATCTCGGGGGAGCCTGAGTGTAGTGAATGGCAGGAGTTACCTTAAGAGCTTTTAAAACGTCGTTTTCGTTAACAGGGGGTAAGATTGTGTCTTGTTCACGGTCGTCGTTGACGTTTTCGTCTTTTGTTTCCTCGTAAACTGACATAAATCCTGGAAATCTCACAGTATAGCCCGAGGCTCTGAATAAATAAGACGCTGCACCAGAGTCAATAGTTACGGTGTCAATAATGGCACTTGACATCTGACTTGCAGTGAATCTGTCCCATATAAGCTTGTAGAGCTTGTACTGGTCATTTGAAAGAAATGCCTTTATGCTTGAAGGCGGATAATCCATATAAGACGGACGTATAGCTTCGTGTGCGTCCTGAATGTTGTTTTTGGATTTGAATACTCTTGGAGTTTTCGGGTAAAATGCATTACCATAGGTGTTTATGATGTATTCCTTGGCACTGAGAGCTGCAGTGTCTGAGATTCTCAGTGAGTCGGTTCTCATATAGGTGATAATACCGTGTGTTCCTGCGGAACCAAGTGCGATACCTTCGTAGAGTTCCTGTGCGGTTTTCATAGTTTTTGCGGATGAAAAACCAAGTTTTTTGTATGCTTCCTGCTGTAAGGTTGAAGTGATAAAGGGAGGAGCGGGATTTTTAATTCGCTCAGCTTTTTTGATGGAGACAACACTAAAATCTTTTCCGTCAATTTCACTTAAAACCTTGTCGGTCTGTTGCTTGTTGTCAAGGTCCATCTTCTTGCCATTTTTTCCATAGAAATATGAAGTGAAATGCTTTTTGTCACTTGTTTCAAGGTCAACATCTATTGTCCAGTATTCCCTTGGAACAAAAGCACGTATTTCGTTTTCTCTGTCAACGATAATTCTTGTTGCAACAGACTGAACACGTCCTGCCGAAAGACCGCTCTTGATGTTTTTCCAGAGTACACGACTTAACTTGTATCCGACAATTCTGTCAAGAATTCTTCTTGCCTGCTGTGCATCAACAAGGTTCATATCAATTTCACAGGCATCCTTGATTGCTTGTTTTACACAATTCTTTGTGATTTCGTTAAACTTTACACGCTTGAATTTTGAATTATCAAGTCCCATAACGTTTAAAAGGTGCCAGGAAATAGCCTCTCCTTCACGGTCAGGGTCAGTTGCAAGATATATTTTGTCAGCGACCTTTGCCTCTTTCTTCAATTCTTTTATGAGGTCACCTTTGCCTCTGATATTGATGTATTTTGGTTTAAAACCATTTTCTATGTCAACACCCATCTCGCTTTTTGGAAGGTCACGTACATGACCTTTGGAAGCGATAACTTTGTAATTTTTTCCGAGATAACCTTTTATGGTTTTTGCTTTAGCAGGTGACTCAACTATAACTAAATTTGCCAAATTTTTTCCTCTTTCTGACGTTTGTATACGCCTTTTTGTTTCAAAACTATTTATTTAATAATTATTATTGATTAACTAAAATTTTATACCTTCCGCCGGGAACTGCACGGATAAATCCGTAAACCTCAAGTAATGTAACCGACGACAATACGTCCTGAATTTTAATACCGCTGTGTGCAATATCATCAGGGCTGTGTTCTTTTCCGTCTAAGAATAGCTCAAACACAACCTTTTCGGTTTCGGAAAGCAGAGAAGTGTCGATGTTTTTTAATTGCTCGGTAGCCAAAGACTGCACGGGTGTGACTGAAGTATCAGATTTGTCGGGTTTTACAACTTTTTGTGACTTGTCTGTTTGTCGAGATACTTTGTCAGGGCTTAGCTTTTTGGTATTTTTATTCTCTATAACATTCTGCTCTGTCTGCGGAACACTCGTGTTTGCCGACGGAGTACTTTTCTTAAAACGCTTTGCAACATATTCTTCAAGTTTTTCCTGAGGCATAGACGGGATATGTCGTGTGTTGATTCTGTGAGGGAACATAAGAGCATACTCGGAAAGTATGTCGTCTGCCTCTGTCAGAACGCTAGCACCATTCTTTATAAGCTCAAGAGGTCCCGAATAAGAAATATCATACGGCTTTGCGGGTACAGCAAAAATTCGTCTACCTTGTTCAAGGGCATGTTTTGCAGTAATCATCGCACCACTTTTTTCCGCATTAGCCTCAAAAATGGCTGTTGCAAGAGAAAGACCACTTATAACTCTGTTTCTTACAGGGAAATTTGTTCCCTTAGGCTCAGTGAAAGGAGCAAACTCTGTTAAAATCAAACCACTTGCAGAAAGTCTGTAAAATAATTGCTTGTTTTTGGATGGATATATTCTGTCGATACCACACCCCAAAACCCCTATGGCGTATCCGTTTGCATCAAGAGCAGCTGCAATACAAGCTGCATCAATTCCGTCTGCAAGTCCGTTGACTATAACAGCACCTCTTGCACTTGCATTGTAAGCTGTTTTATAGGCAAGTCTGAAACCGTTTGGCGAACATTCTCTTGTACCTACCATTGCAAAGCAGGGGTAATCGTCAATAAGTAAAAGTTTTCCTCTATAGTAGAATAACGGTGGAGGATTGTCGGTTATCTTTAAGCGTTCGGGATAATATGAATCTTCGTAACATAAAAACCCTATGTGTTCTTTTACACAGTAATTGTAATGTGTCTTTGATAAAGTCAAATCTTTGTTTGACAAGGCTTTGCACTCTGACGTAGCTATGCCGGCTTTGGCATACTCGCCTGAACCGGAAGCGTATATGTTTTCAATAGTGCCAAAATAATCCAATAACAACTTAGGGGTTTTACTCCCGGGACGAAGTGTGTTTGATAACCAGATGTATTTTAGAATTCTGTCGTCCATAACAACCTCCGCTTTATCGTAGAATTAAATTGAAAGCGATGTAAGTAAATCTTTTTTCATTTCCCATATAACTATTGCCGCCGCAGTTGCAGCATTGAGAGATTCAGCTCCCGGCAGCATGGGGATAATGATGCTGTCCGTACAAATATCTAATAAGTCTTTGTCGGCCCCGTGTCCTTCGTTACAAAATATAACATTGTCACTGCTTTCAAATTGCATATCGGAAAGCGATTTTGAATTGGAGTGCAGGGCAGTGCAAAAAACTCTGTTCCCGCCTCTTTTCTGCTCAAGAATAAAATCTTTTGTGCAGATGTCTGTAAAAATCTGAGATTTGAATAAAGAACCCATAGCCGCCCTTACTGCTTTTGAACTGTAAGGATCTGCACAGCCTTTGCTGAGTATAAGCTTGCTTGCACCGAGTGAATAAGCACACCTTATAATAGCTCCGACATTTAAAGGATTCTGTATGTTGTCAAGAATAACATATCCGCCGTCAGCAAAATTACTGTCTGAAATAGACGGCTTTCTGATGCAACAAAAAACACCTTGCGGAGCTTTTTCGTCAGTAAGCTTTTGATAACATTCGTCAGAAACAAGAATCATTTCGGTATCTTTGCTGACACGAGCGAGTAAATCACTATATTTGTTGTTGGCGTCATTTGTAAAGAATATACGTTCAATGACAAGACAAGCATCAAGTGCCTCGCAAAGTAATTTTGCACCCTCGGCAATAAACAGACCAGAAGAATCTCTGTTTTTTTTATCACGAAGCAAACAGGCCTCTGTGATTTTCGAATTTTTTCTTGATGTTATAAACGTGTACTCCATACAAATTTCTCTCATTGTTATTTTGTAGCAACTATAAATGCACATAAAAACACATCATATCAAACTACAATTATAATCATTTTATACTCATTTATCATTAATGTCAACTGTTATTTATGAATAAAAATCATAAAATATTATAAATTGTGTATATTTTAAGTTTTGGTTGTGAACACACAAACGAAGTGGGTAAAATGTCATATAATTGAAAAGAAACTAAACGCTGTATTGTTTAATTAATAGAATATTAACAAATATATGATAAAAAAAGCATTATAATGTGTTATTATAAAACAAACTATAAAACGTAGAAAAGGAATAGTCTTTATGGGGCTTGTCAGTATAAAAAAACAATCAAGCGTAACTGTAATAATTCCCGCAGCAGGTTCGGGGGCAAGGATGGGCGGGGTGTACAAACCGCTTGAGATTCTTTGCGGCCTTGAAATTATCTGTTATTCACTCAGACTTTTTCAGAATAGTAAATATGTATCAAATATAGTTATATCAGCACGTGAAGATAAAGTGGAGGAAATTAAAGACCTTTGTGTAAGGCAAGGTTTTGATAAGGTAAGTAGTGTTGTTTGTGGAGGAAAAACACGTCAGGAATCAGTTGAAAATGCGATGAAAGCGGCTTTTCCAAGCGTCGAAAAAATCACAAAGTTTGTTTGTGTTCATGATGCTGCAAGACCTCTTTTAACAGAGCTGGAGCTTGAAAGTGTTCTAAAAAAAGCTTTCAAGTATGGTTCTGGTGTTTGTGCTTGTAAGGTGAGGGATACAGTAAAAAGAGCCGGAAAAAATGATGTTGTTTCGGATAACGTTGACAGAGAAAATCTCTGGCTTATACAGACACCACAGGTTTTTGATACTGATATTTTCCACACAGCACTGTGTTTTGCAAAAAAGAATAACAGCGTTTTCACAGATGAGTCCTCTCTTGTGACGGACGCAGGATTCAAAGCATTTTTGTGTGAAACATCAAGTGCAAACATAAAGATAACATACCCTGAGGATGTATTTCTCGCAGAGGCAATAATTGCAAAAAGAGAGCGTGATGAAAGTAAATGAGAATAGGACACGGATATGACGTTCATAAATTGGTTGAGGGAAGAAAGATTGTTTTGGGCGGTGTTGAAATTCCGCACAGCAAAGGGCTTTTGGGCCATTCGGATGCGGATGTCCTTTTGCACGCTCTTATGGATGCAATGCTAGGGGCAGCCTGCCTTGGTGATATAGGGAAACATTTTCCGGACACTGATAATGAATATCTTGGCATTTCAAGTATGCTGCTTCTTGAAAAAGTAAATGAGCTTGTAAAGAATAAGGGATACCGGCTTGTAAACGCAGATATAACGGTTGTCGCACAAGAACCAAAATTGCGTACATATATTGAAAAAATGCAGGACAATATACAAAGAGTTTTGTCAAGCGGAAAAGACACTGTAAATATAAAAGCGACAACTGAGGAAAAACTCGGATTTACAGGTCGAAAAGAAGGTATAAGTGCACACGCAGTTGTGTTATTACAAAATATATAATATAAAATTTCGGGAGGAATTAAAAATGGCAGAAGTAGATGTAAGCAAGTACGATTGGTATGACGTGAGAAAAGAGCCCTCAATGAAAATTCACGGACTTTATAAGCCGGAAAAAGAGGGACGTTTTATAAGATTTCGAGAAGATGTTTCACAGACGGTAAGCAGAGGTGTCTTCAATGCAGGAAGACAAACTGCCGGTGGAAGAATCCGTTTCAAGACAGATTCAAGAACAATCGCAGTAAAGAGTGAAAGTGAGATTTTTGTTCTTGGAAATCGTACGCCTATGAGTGCGTCGTGCGGATACGATGTTTATGCTGAGGATGGGTTTGGAAAACAGACTTACTCTTATACGCTTTGCCCCATGCCTACAGATGACAAAAACTTTAGTGACTGTGGAATAATAACCGGTAAAAAGGGTATGAGAACCGTAACATTGAATATGCCTGTTAACGGAACTGTAACAAAGCTTGAAATTGGCTTGCAAAAGGGAAGTAAGCTTGAATTACCGGATGATTATGCTATAAGTAAGCCTGTGATATATTACGGTTCTTCAATCACACATGGTTCTTGTGCTTCACGTCCCGGAAATACTTATGAATCAATTATTTCGCGTGAACTTGACTGCGATTTTATAAACTTCGGTTTTGGGGGATTGGCAAAGGGCGAACCGAATATGGCAAAGTTTATTGCAACTCTTGATTCAACTGCAGTTGTAATTGACTATGACCACAATAGTGAAGGCTCAGAGTATCTGCAGAGTACACACGAAAACTTCTTTAAGATAATAAGAGAAGCAAAACCTAATCTTCCGATTATTCTTGTCTCAAAACCTGATTTTCATTTTGCTTATCACGATGAACACCTTCGCCGTGGAGTAGTTATGCAGACATATATCAACGCAAGAAGAAACGGAGATAAGAACGTTCATTTTGTTGACGGAGCTGCAATTTTCAGAGGATATAGCATACTTGACTGTACTCTTGATGATACACATCCGAATGATCTTGGCTTTGCAATGATGGCAAAAATGATTGGATATACACTCAGAGAAGCGATAATGTGTGCTAACTGATTTATATTTTTGTGTTAAGGAGATAACATTTGCAACAATACAGTTCGCTTAGTAATGCTCTTCAAAAGCGAATACTTGAAGACAGAAACACCGGATACGTAAATCGGTACAGGTTTGACAATGAAAAGGCTGTACGCCGTGATAATGAACGTGACAAGCCGAATTTGTGGCGACCTGCGTTTGTCAGGGACGCGGAAAAGATTTTGCATTTGCCTGTGTATAACAGATATGCAGATAAAACACAGGTTTTTTCATTCTATAAAAATGATGATATAACAAGACGGGCACTTCACGTTCAGCTTGTTTCACGTATTGCACGAAATATCGGAAGTGTACTCGGGTTAAACCTTGATTTGATTGAGGCTATCGCACTTGGTCACGATATAGGTCATACACCATTTGGTCAC
>JAZQVQ010000324.1:0-5661 GCA_045631825.1 Eubacteriales bacterium
AAGCAAGACTCCAGAAAACAGTTTTGTAACCAAGTTTCTGTGCAAATTCAAGATTTTTTTCCGAAAATGCTCCCTCGGGCGGTCTGTAATATTTGTCCATTTCTAAATTTGTGTACTCTTTAAGAGCAGCCTCGGCTCCACGTATCTCTGACTCAAAGGTTTCAAAATCGGTAACCTTGCTCATATTTCTGTGGGTTTTTGTGTGGTTACAGATAAGATGTCCTTCATCACGCATACGTTTTATAAGGTCGGGACTTTCTTTCATAATTTGCGGAAGAATGAAAAACGCCCCCGGTACGTTTTCGCTTTTGAGCGTATTTAGCACTTTTTCGACGTTACCGTTTTCATATCCTGCATCAAAAGTAAGATATATTTTCTTCTTGTCGGCATCGCCTATTGTTATTACATCATATTTTTCCACAAACGTAGCTTCCGGTGTCATGATTGGTTGTTGGTTGTCGCTTGTGGGCTTGAAATACCAGTTGTAGCTTTGTGAAAATACATTTATTGAAAAAACAGCAGCAATTAAAACTATTGAAAGAATAATGCTACCATTTGATTTTTTTGTCATTTTTTTGCCTCCTTTTTTAAGTTTCAAATTTAGTTTGCTTAAACTTTTTTTGATTAACCGAGATAAAAACTACAATTTCTGCAAATAAAATATAATTGCGTATAATGAAATGAATAAAAACTAGATTATACCAAATAATATGCAACAATTTTTCGTGTTTTTTTAAAATATATAATAAATAGGTAATATAAATAAATTTTTTGTATTTAAAATGCATAAAAAATGTAAATATCTGTAAAAAACTATTGATTTTTAAAATAGTAAGTGGTATGATATAACACATAAAATAACTTTCAAGAAAAGGTGAAGATAGTAATGGATAAGTCAAAGATAAAAAAGGTAGTTCTTGCATATTCGGGGGGACTTGATACCTCTATAATTATTCCGTGGCTCAAGGAAAACTATAATAACTGTGAGGTAATAGCAGTTTCAGGTAATGTCGGTCAGGCGGACGAACTTGAGGGGCTTGAGGAAAAGGCAATAAAGACAGGTGCTTCAAAGCTTTATGTTGAAGACCTTACAGAAGAATTTGTCGACGATTTTATTATTCCGACAGTAAAAGCCGGTGCACTTTACGAAGAATATATGCTCGGTACAAGCTTTGCACGTCCGATTATAGCTAAGAGAATTGTTGAAATTGCAAAGGCAGAAGGTGCTGATGCAATCTGTCATGGCTGTACAGGTAAGGGTAACGACCAGGTAAGGTTTGAGCTTACAATAAAGGCGTTTGCACCCGATATGCCCATCATCGCTCCCTGGAGAGAATGGAACATCAAGAGCCGTGAAGAAGAAATTGAATATGCAGAAGCACATAACGTTCCTTTGAAGATTAACCGTGAAACTAACTACTCAAAGGATAAAAACCTCTGGCATCTTTCCCACGAAGGCCTTGACCTTGAGGACGCGGGTAATGAGCCTCTTTACGAAAAGGACGGATTTCTTGAAATGGGCGTATCTCCCATCAAGGCTCCCGATGCTCCTACATATATCACGCTTGATTTTGTAAAGGGACATCCCGTGGCTCTGAATGATAAGAAGATGACAGCTAAAGAAATTATACTTGAGCTTAATAAGCTTGGAGGCGAAAACGGTATCGGACTTCTTGATATTGTCGAAAACAGACTTGTAGGTATGAAGTGCCGTGGTGTATATGAAACTCCCGGCGGAGCTATTCTGTATGCTGCACATAATTATCTTGAAACAATCACACTTGATAAGATGACAATGCACGAAAAACAGAAGCTTTCAATTACCTTTGCTGAACTCGTTTATAACGGTCAGTGGTACACGCCTTTAAGAGAGGCACTCTCTGCTTTTGTTGATTCTACTCAGCAGACAGTGACAGGTAAGGTTAAGCTCAAGCTTTACAAGGGTAACATCATCAAGGCAGGTGTTTGGAGTGACTATTCACTCTACAGTGAAGAGCTTGCAACGTTTGACGAGGACAACGTATATAATCAGGCAGACAGTGCCGGCTTTATAAATCTCTATGGTCTTCCCATTACAGTGCGTGCAAGACTTAATGAGAAACTTGCTGGGGAAGGTAAGTAAGAAAATAATATTTTTACAGGGCAAGGAAATGTCTTTGCCCTGTGATTTGGTTAAATAAGCATTATTTTTTTTATAGGTTGTGTCTGAGTTTCAGACATCTGTTTGCAGTGATAATTGAGAAAAGACACTTGGTTTTCACCTTGATTAAAAAGGTGAAAAGTGCAAGTTCTTTTGCCTACTTTTCTCCGAAAGAAAAGTAGGGGGAGGTAAAATAATTTATGAAAATGTGGCAGGGACGCTTTAAAAAGGAAGAAGATGAGCTTGTAAATGATTTTAATTCATCCATTTCCTTTGATAGCCGTATGTATAAGCAAGATATAGAGGGAAGTATTGCTCACGCAACAATGCTTGGAAAGACAGGTATTATTGAAAAGAGCGAAAGCGAAAAAATTGTCGAGGGCTTAAAGGGTATCCTAAACGATATTGAAAGCGGAGAGCTTGAAATAGACTTAAAGAGCGAAGATATACATATGTTTGTCGAGGAAATTCTGACAAAGCGTATAGGAGATGCCGGAAAAAGACTACATACGGCAAGAAGCAGAAACGACCAGGTTGCTCTTGATATAAGAATGTACTTAAAGAGTGAACTTGTGGAAATTGTCGGTCTTGTTAAAAATCTTGCGTTTGTCATAATAGAAAAGGCAAAAGAAAACACAGAGACTGTAATGCCGGGATATACGCATCTTCAGAGAGCACAGCCGGTAACTCTTGCCCATCAACTTCTGACTTATGCCCAGATGTTAAAAAGGGATGTATCAAGACTCGAGGACTGTTACGAAAGAATGGATGTAATGCCGCTTGGCTCTTGTGCCCTTGCCGGTACAACTTACCCGATTGACAGACAACTTGTATGCGATATGCTCGGCTTTGCATCGGTTACAGAAAATAGTATAGACGGAGTTTCAGACAGAGATTTTGTTGTTGAATTTGCTTTTTGCCTGTCGACTGTAATGATGCACCTGTCAAGATTTTCGGAAGAAGTAATACTCTGGTGCAGCAGCGAATTCGGGTTTATGGAGCTTGATGATGCGTTTGCGACGGGTTCGTCGATAATGCCACAGAAAAAGAATCCCGATATTGCGGAACTTGTAAGAGGAAAAACCGGAAGAGTGTATGGCTCGCTTACAACACTTCTTACTATGATGAAGGGCTTACCACTTGCCTATAATAAAGATATGCAGGAGGATAAGCATGCAATATTTGATGCACTTGATAACGTCAAATTGTGTCTTGAGGTTTTTGCAAAAATGCTTGAGACAGCAAGCTTCAGAAAAGAAAAGCTGAGAAATGCCGCAGGCTTTGGATTTATAAATGCAACGGACTGTGCGGATTATCTTGTTAAAAAAGGTATGCCGTTCAGACAGGCATATAAGATTGTGGGAGAGCTTGTTGCGGTTTGTATAGAGCTTGAAACCACCTTTGAAAAACTGCCGCTTGATGAATATAAAAAAGTGTCAGATGTGTTTGAGGATGACGTTTATAAGTTTATAGACCTGGATGTTTGTGCTGGCGAACGTAAGGTAATTGGAGGCCCTGCAAAGCAAATGGTTGAAAACCAGATAAATAACTTAGAAAAATTTTTTGAGAAATTCTGAAAGGAATTTAACATATGAATAAAACAAAAATTAAAGCAGGTATTATAGGAGCAACAGGTTATGCCGGATGCGAACTTTTCAGACTTCTGAGTGGTCATAAGGGTGTTGAAATAGTTGCGGTTTCGTCAAGCTCGTTTGAGGGGAAAAAACTTGATGAAATATATCCGTCGGTAAGTACAGATAAAAGTTATGTGCTTTGCGATATGGATACGGTTGTAGAAAAAAGCGACGTTGTATTTGCAGCACTTCCGCACGGACTTTCAGAACCTCTTGCAAAAAAATGTGATGAAAACGGCAAGGTGCTGATTGACCTTGGTGCAGATTTCAGACTTACAGATGAAAATCAGTATACACAGTGGTATGGTCTTGAATATAAGTATCCAGAGCTGCATAAAAAAAGTCTTTATTGCCTGCCTGAAATAAACAGAGAAAAGATACCGGATATAAATATAATCGCAAATCCCGGATGTTACCCGACAAGCATAGCTCTAGGACTTATGCCTGCACTGAGAAATAATCTGGTGGATACAACAAGTATCATAATAGATTCAAAGAGTGGAGTTACTGGAGCCGGACGTGGCTTGACACAGGGAACACATTATCCCGATACCAACGAAGCTTTTGCCGCATATAAAGCAGGAATGCACAGACATACACCCGAGATAGAACAGACTGTTTCGATGCTTTCGGGTAAGGATATAAAGATAACCTTTGTACCGCATTTGCTGCCTGTAAACAGAGGTATACTTTCAACAATTTATGCAAAGACAGAAAAATGCCTTGACGAAATATATGAAGTTTACAGCAAAGCATACGAAAACGAAAAGTTCGTAAGACTGCAGCCAAAGGGAACATATGCAAATATCAAAAATGTAAGAGTGTCAAACTATTGTGACATTTCCCTGCATAAAGATGAGCATAATGATATGCTTATTATCACAAGTGCAATAGACAATATGGTAAAGGGTGCGGCAGGACAGGCGATACAGAATATGAACCTTAGATTTGGTTTTGACGAAGCTGAGGGAATAAGTGCTCTTGCACCGGCATTTTAATGAAAGATTTGAGGAGTTTTGATATGACAGACCCTAAGATAAAACGAGTAGAAGGCGGAGTTACATATCCTAAAGGTTTTAAAGCAGCGGGTATACACTGTGGACTTCGCAAAAATAAAACGAAAAAGGATCTGGCTCTTGTTGTGGCAGATACGCTTTGCTCGGCAGCGGCGATATATACAACAAATAAGGTTTTCGGTGCACCTATAACTGTTACAAGAGAACATCTTAAAAACGGGAAAGCACGTGCAATAATCTGTAATAGCGGTAATGCAAATACTTGTAACCCCGACGGAGTTGATAAGGCAAATGCTATGTGTAAGGCACTGTCCGAAAAACTTGGCATTGATGAAAATGATGTTATTGTTGCCTCAACCGGCGTTATAGGACAACCGCTACCGCTCGAACCGATTATAAACGGATTTGACAATCTTATATCTGAACTTCAGGCAACACCCGAGGCAGGCTACTGTGCAGCTGCGGCAATTATGACAACAGATACAAGACTAAAACAGATTGCGGTTGATTTTAATATAGACGGTAAAAACTGCAGAATCGGCGGAATGGCGAAAGGCTCCGGTATGATAAGTCCGAATATGGCTACAATGCTCGGATTTATAACAACAGACGTAAGCATAGATTCCGGTTTGCTTTCAAAACTGCTGAAAGAGGTTGCCGATAAGACGTTTAATATGATAAGCGTTGACGGAGATACAAGTACAAATGATACACTTTGTGTTCTTGCATCAGGGATGTCGGAAAATAAAGAAATAACCGATGAAAATTGTGAGGGTTATGAAATCTTCGCAGAGGCACTTGAGTTTGTCTGCCGTTACCTTGCAAGAAAAATGGCAGCAGACGGAGAGGGGGCAACAAAGCTTCTTGAATG
>JAZQVQ010000325.1:0-6555 GCA_045631825.1 Eubacteriales bacterium
ATGAATTGAAGAAATACATAGATTATTACAACAATGAAAGAATTTCCTTAAAACTAAAAGGAATGAGTCCAGTACAATACCGAACTCATTCACTAACAATTTAATATTTAATTTGTCTAAACTTTGGGGTTCACTTCAGAAAAGGAATTTGGTCTTTGGTTTAAATTATATTGATTTTTTGTATGTAGTACAGTTAATTTTTCAAATTTATTCAAAATTGTATTCTTTATGTTAAACATATAAAAAGCTTATATTGCGGTCGATTGGCTACAATACAAGCTTTTTTCTTTTTTATGATTTTGAATTGTATTACAAAAGGTATCCGATTGGATACTGATTTGGATGTAGGCTGAAAATTTGTTATTAACGTTATTCAGTATAATGATTGTTGCATCTTTCAAAAAATCTATATATAAGTAAAAAACGATTGTATAAATATACAATAATTTTTGAATAATATACACACCAACAACAAACTTTAACAGAGCCTTTTTATAGGACAGCACCTTTTGTATAATAAAAGTGAACAAAGGAGCTTTTATTTAAAGGAGGATGTTGAAAAATGAGAAGAATATCTGTTTTAGTCGCTTTTTTTGGCTTTGTTATAATGATAGGGACTGCAGGGAATGCAGATATGGAAATTATGAATTTTCCCGAGGTTTTGAAAAATCTTGCCGTGGGAATGAGTATGTTTGTTTTAGGAATTGTCGCAAATGAATATCTAAAAAAACATAGGGTCAGTTTTTATAATAGGAAGGTTTCGAGAATATTGACAATGCTTGAAAGAAAAATAAAAAGAGGTAGACATACAAAAGTAAATGTGAAAAACAATACAAAAATGACTTTTCAAACAGTAAGATAAAACAGGGCGTGGTATATAAAGTAAATTCTTTGTATACCACATTATTTTTTACCATATTCTATTGACAAAATACTGAGTGTATGATAAATTTTAAACAGTAATTCTGTTAAAGGTGGTAGAGATATTGAATAATAAAACTGTCACGGGAAAAGTTTTTTTTAATAATGTAAACGTAAAAATGATTGTGTCGGCACTTGCTGTATTTGTGGGTGTTTTGACGTACGTGCCACAGGCGAGTGTAATAAGGTCTTTTCCTTTTGTAGCTTTGTTTGCACTTGTTGCTTATGTATTGTACCCAAATGTCAAATGTAATGTAACTGTAGTTTTTGTTCTTACGTTTGTTATGTATTGCCTGTATGCAAATACGGTTTTGCAGTCGCTTGTGTTTTCGGTTGTGGCTGTTGTTGTCAGCCTTGCGGCAATATGCTGTAAATTCCTCGCGGGCAAAATGAGACAGTCAAAATCAGCTGCTTTGCGTAAACGATGCTTGATTTATCTCTTTGTTGTCGCAGCTGTTTCTCTTGCGTTGTATATCTTTATGTGCGGTAATGTTTTTTCATCTTATTCAAACCATGCCTTTAATAAGGAATATGTAAACAAAAATTACGCAGATAAGATAAACGTAAAGTATACAAACTTTGATTATAAAACGCTTTCGTATAAAACATATATAGATTTTGTCGATGGTGTTGATAAAATTGATGAAAATGAATACTTCATATCTAAAAAGAAAGGTAAAATAACAGACGGATACAGGGATTACTTCGAGGATAAAATGCTTGTTTCTTCTGAAATGTACCTTTCGGGTATAATTGAAAATGCAACAGATGCCTTCCGGATTGTCGCAAGTGAAATTGATTTTGAAAATAACGAAATTATAAGCCCTGATGCCGACTATGAGAATTACCTTGAAAGAACAAGCTATGTTGTGGGATTGTATAGCATAATTGACACAAAAGACGATTTTGAAAGACTCTGCCGTGACTGTATAAGCCAACTTGAAGAGAATAAAGAATTTGCTTTTGAAAGAATTGTTTTGTGCGGCGGAAATTCTGCTAAAATTAAATTTGCTTTGGAATTGGATACAAAGCAAACCTTGCAGACGGCGACAGATAATATAAGGGAGTTTTCACAGGATGAACTTAGTGGGTTTGGAATAAGTGAAAAACACCTACTTGATTACTGGCTTAATAAGTGATTGTCAAAACAGTAAAATGATTTTCAGTGTTCCGACAGACGAAACAACGTTGTGCAAAACTGACATAATTTCAAATTTCCCATTGACAAATCACGTAAAAAAGAGTAATATACTACCATAGTGAAGGTTTATTTCACTAATATATTATAAAAATTTGGAGTGAATGACGATGAAAAAAATACTTACTCTTATTGTTGCAGCAACAATGCTGTTGTGTCTGGTTTCCTGCGGTAATGCAAATTCAGGTGCGACCACAAGTTATACATCAAATAACACCGAGTTTATTATCGGTGCAACAGGTCCTCTTACAGGTGATACTTCAAGCTACGGAATCTCTGTTCAAGAGGGTGCAACTATTGCTATTGAAGAAATCAATGCAGCAGGCGGCCTTGACGGCGTAATGTTCAAGCTTGATATGAAAGATGATAAGGGAAGTGCGACAGATGCATCATCCGCTTATGATATGCTTTATGAGGCAGGAATGAACATTTCCATTGGTTCTGTAACAAGCGGTGCAGGTGCAGCATTTGCAGAAAAAGCGGCAAATGATAACCTTTTCTTTATAACACCCTCCGCATCTGCGGCAAATGTTATACAGGCTGATAACGCATTCAGAATTTGTTTTGGTGACCCTCAGCAGGGTGAAGTTGCTGCAAACGAACTTGCGGATGCCGGTTTTGGAAAGATAGGTTGTATCTATGATACGAGTGACCCGTATTCATATGGTATATATGAAGCCTTTGAAGCAGAAATGAAAGAGCTTGGCATTGAGTACATAGTTCAGTCTTTCGACGCAGAAAACAAAAAAGACTTCTCAACACAGATAGAAGCACTCAAGGATTGCGATGTTATCTTCTGCCCGTTCTACTATACAGAGGGAGGTCTTGTTGCCAAAGCAGCGGCAGCAAAGGGCTGCGACGCACTCATCTTTGGTTGCGACGGCTTTGATGGAATTGCTGACCAGATAGATGAAACAGTAACAAATGAAATTAAGTATATAACACCATTTGACGTAAACAGCACAAATGAAGCAGTTGTTAAGTTCGTTGAAAGCTACACGGCAAAGTATAATAAGACTCCCGACCAGTTTGCAGCAGACGGATATGACGCGGTTATGGTTGTGTTTGAAACCTTGAAGAAGGCAGAAATCAAGGATCCTACAACAGACCCGTCTACAATTTGCGATAAGGTTGTTGAAGTAATTACAGGCGATTTTGAATTTGTAGGAGCAACAGGAACAATGACATGGGACGAAACAGGCTCTTGTAATAAGGTTCCTGCGATTGTAAATCTCGATAAGTAATTTGCGGCTTGAATTTGCCGGTAAAACTGGTTGGGCACAAAAAATGTGCCCAACCATACGCTTTTTTATAAAGTTTAAAGTTTTATGTAAAAAAACAAAAGTATTTTAAAAGTAAAAGCAGGAGAAATTATGATTACATTGATTGACGGGCTGAGTCTTGGCAGTATATATGCTTTGATAGCTCTTGGTTATACAATGGTTTATGGTATAGCCAAAATGCTTAATTTTGCACATGGGGATATCATAATGGTAGGCGCATATACACTTTTGGTTGTAATGTCAACACTTGCAAGCCCCATAGTTGCAATTGTTCTTGCAGTTGTGATATGCATTGTGCTAGGAATTGTTATAGAGAAAGTTGCATATAAGCCTTTAAGAGGAGCATCCCCGCTGGCTGTACTTATAACTGCGATAGGTGTAAGTTATTTGCTCCAGAGCATAGCTCAGCTGATTTTCGAGTCAAAGTCAAGACCTGTTGCAGGCTGGGCTCTTCCTGACATTCCGCTTCTTAAGGAGCTTGGGATAAGTACGGCGGCTGTCGTGACACTTGTTGTCGGAACAATTATTATGGTGTCCTTGTCTGTCTTTGTAAATCTTACAAAGACAGGAAGTGCGATGCTTGCGGTTTCCGAAGATAAGGGTGCATCTCAGCTTATGGGAATCAATGTAAATAAGATTATAACCATCACTTTTGCCATAGGTTCTGCTCTGGCTGCATTTGCGGGAATGTTTTATTTGCTGCAAATTCCAAGCACACAGCCGACGCTCGGAGCAATGCCCGGTATAAAGGCGTTTACCGCCGCAGTTATAGGAGGAATTGGCTCTATTCCCGGAGCAATGCTCGGAGGAATACTTCTCGGAGTAATTGAAAAAATCTGTCTCAGTATCGAGCCTGTTGCACCATATACCACTTCCATAGAATTCAGCTTGTTGATTTTGATATTGCTTGTTAAGCCTACTGGTATTCTTGGTAAAAAGAGAAGGGAAAAGGTGTGATTGAAATGGCAAAAGTTTTAAACGGATTAAAAGGGCTTAAGTCAAAACACTATATAAACTATGTAATTGTAATACTCGCAGTTGTTGTTGCTTGTATTTTGAATTTTACCGGTTCATGTTTAAAGATGTCAACGGCAAACCTGCTTACCCAGATAGGATATAGTATAATACTTGCAGTATCGCTTAATGTGGTTGTCGGGTTTCTTGGAGAACTTAGCCTTGGTCATGCCGGCTTTATGTGCATAGGTGCATATATCGGTGGGTTTGTGGCGAAAATTCTGATTCAGAATATTCCGTCAAAGGCAGTAGTGCTGATACTGACAATGATAATCGGAGGACTTCTTGCCGGTTTTTTTGGATTTGTCATAGGACTTCCGTCGCTGAGATTGAAAGGTGACTATCTTGCGATTGTCACACTTGCGTTTGGCGAAATAGTCAGAAATATATTTAAAAATTTGAAAGTGTTTGGCGGAGCACTCGGACTTGGAACGGGTACTATAACTTATGATACAAGACGCAGCGTGCCGACACTGTTTATAGTAACTTTTGTTGTTGTGCTTATTATGCTCGCACTTATCCAGAATCTTATGAGAAGTAAGCACGGACGTGCAATTACTGCTATAAGGGATAATGAAATAGCGGCAAAGGCAATGGGCATAAACGTAACATTTTATAAGTTGTTTGCCTTTGTTGTATCGGCATTTTTTGCAGGAGTTGCAGGGGTTATATATTCACATCATATTCCCCAGATTCTCTATTCTAAATTTGACTATAACTATTCCATTGAAATTCTTGTAATGGTAGTTCTCGGCGGAATGGGTAATATAACAGGCTCTATTGTTGCGGCGTCGGCAATAACCTGCGTAAACTTCTATTTGCAAAAGTATTTGTCGGGTGAGCTTGCAGCACTCAAGTTCCTTATATATGCAATAATTCTAATAGTTGTTGTAGTGTTCGGGAATGCACCAAAGCTTGCCGGACTCAGAGCAAGAATCAAAGAAATGTTCAGAAGTAAACATTTCAATCCGGCGAAAATCAAGAGCGATGAGGCGGCTTGGGACAGAATACCTACCAAAATAAAAATGGATGCAATTCTGTCCAATGACCTTAACCCCAATCAGTTTGAACCGGTAAAACCGCAAAAACAAAATAAAACAAAAGACATGGAGGATAAATAAATGGAGCAAATAATGCTTAAAACCGAGAATCTCGGGATATCCTTCGGTGGACTTAAAGCTGCACAAGATGTAAATTTAACTATTAAGAAAAATCAACTTTATGGACTGATAGGACCTAATGGAGCAGGTAAAACAACGATTTTCAATCTTCTCACGGGTGTTTATAAGCCTACAACGGGAAAGTTTTACCTCGATGGCAAAGACCTTACAGGTAAGAGTCAGGAAGCTATAAACCAGAAGGGAATAGCGAGAACTTTCCAGAACATCAGACTATTTAATAATATGTCTGTTGTCAGAAATGTAATGGTAGGACTTCATAATCAACCTGAATTCAAGTGTAATCCTTTTACGAGTATGGTAAGGTTGCCAAAGCATTTTGAGACAGAGGCAAGAATGCGTGAGCGTGCAAAGGAAATTCTAAGAATTTTTGGACTTGAAGAGGAAAGAAATTTACTTGCGTGTAACCTTTCTTACGGAAAACAGAGAAAGCTTGAAATAGCAAGAGCCCTTGCGACAAACCCGAAACTGTTGCTTCTTGATGAGCCGGCTGCCGGTATGAATCCTAACGAAACAGCAGAGCTTATGGAGACAATCCGCTTTATAAAAGACGAGTTTGATATGACAATTCTGCTTATCGAACACGATATGAAGCTTGTTACGGGAATTTGCGAGGAGCTTACAGTTTTAAACTTCGGTAAAGTTTTAAGTCAGGGAGAGCCGTCAACAGTGCTTAATAACCCAGAGGTTGTAAAGGCATATCTTGGTGAGTGAGAAGAGGGGGAAGAACAAAATGGAAAATATAAAACAACCGCTTCTCGAGCTTCGTGACGTCGAGGTTTATTATGGAGTAATAAGAGCTTTAAAAGGCGTTTCGCTGAAAGTCAATAGCGGAGAGATTGTCGCCCTCATCGGTGCAAACGGAGCAGGGAAAACAACAATACTTCATACAATAACAGGACTTATCGGAGCAAAAAGTGGTTCTATAATTTATGATGGTAAGGACCTTGCATCAGTTCCT
>JAZQVQ010000326.1:0-6387 GCA_045631825.1 Eubacteriales bacterium
CGGTATTGACGCCCTTACCGAGATATATGTAAAATTCCACAAGGAAGCCGAAGAAAATCCGCTTCTCGAGGACGAGGCAAGAGCTGCTTTTACAAAAATGGAGCAGCACGACAAGGAGTATCTCGATTTATGGAAATGGTTTGTTGAAATTTCAATAAACGAGTTCAAGAAAACCTATGACCTTATCGGTGCGGATTTTGAATCGTGGAATGGTGAAAGCTTTTATTTTGACAAGACAGACAGAGTTATAAGTGAGCTTCGGGAAAAGGATTTGTTAAAAGCCGACGACGGAGCGGAAATTGTAAAGCTCGACGAGTTTTCTATGCCTCCGTGTCTAATACTTAAATCCGACGGCTCTACCATTTATGCAACACGTGACATTGCGGCAGCAATTTACCGCAAGGAAAATTACAATTTTGACAAGTGCATCTATGTTACAAGTGCAGGACAGAGTCTCCATTTTGCACAGTTCTTCAAGGTTATTGAGCTTATGGGTTACGACTGGGCAAAGGATATGGTACACGTTCCCTTTGGAACTGTCAGCATTGAGGGTGCAAAGCTTGCAACCCGTACCGGAAACGTTGTACTGTTAGAGGATATTTTCAGAATTGCAACACAAAAGACTCTTGATATTATCAACGAAAAGAATCCCGGACTTGAAAATAAGCAGGAAGTTGCAAGTGCTGTCGGTGTTGGTGCAGTTATATTCCACGACCTTTCAAACAACAGAATCAAAGATGTCAACTTTGTCTGGGACGAGGTATTGAACTTTGATGGGAACACAGGGCCTTATGTTCAGTACACTTATGCAAGGTGTTCGGGTATTCTCGAAAAAGCCGGCAAATTCGACCTTGGAAATTATGTCTTGACAGAGCAGGCTGAAAAAACTCTTGTTAAAACGTTAAGCACATTCCCCGAAAAAGTCGAAAATGCAAGACGTGAGCTTGAGCCATCAATCATCGCAAGGTATTTACTGGACGTATGTGCTGATTTCAACAGATTCTATCACGATTGTCCCGTTCTTCGTGCCGAGGATGAAATAATCAGGAACACAAGACTTGCTCTTGTAAAAGCATCTGCAACAGTTCTTTACAACGGGCTTAAGCTTATTGGTTTAAAACGTCCGGAAAATATTTGATTCGGATACAATTAAAAGATTTTACAATACAAAGATACAAGGAGATTTCAAAATGTCAGGACATTCCAAATGGAAGAACATAATGCACAAAAAGGAGAAAACCGACCTTCAGCGTGCAAAGGTATTTACAAAAATCGGCAAGGAAATTGCCATGGCAGTCCGTGCCGGCGGTGCTGATCCTGCTTCAAACGGAAAATTAAAAGACCTTATCGCCAAAGCAAAGGCAAACAATGTTCCAAACGACAACATAGACCGTATTATAAAGAAAGCAAGCGGTGCAGATAATTCTGTAAACTACGAGGTTATCGTATATGAGGGTTACGGCCCCAGCGGTGTTGCAGTTATTGTTGAAACAACCACCGACAACCGTAACAGAACCGGTGCCGATATGCGTCATTATTTTGACAAGTACGGCGGAAACCTTGGACAGACAGGCTGTGTTTCGTATATGTTCAGCGACAAGGGAGTTATTGTTATCGAGTCAAGCGATATAGACGAAGAAAAGATTATGGAGGATGCTCTTGATGCCGGTGCCGAAGACATTTCGGGCGAGGACGGTGTATTTGAAATTATCACTGCCCCAGAAGATTTCTCTGCAGTCACCGAAACGCTTACTCAAAAGGGTTATACTTTTGTTTCCGCCGAGCAGAGCAAGGTTCCTGCAAATTATGTCACCCTCTCAGGTGAAGATGAAATTAAAAATATGACAAAGCTGCTTGAAATGTTTGACGAAAACGATGACGTTACAAACGTTTGGCATAACTGGGAAGAATAACCTACTTTTCTGAAGAAAAGTAGGCAAAAGACTTTTATTTACGGTCGGCTTTTATTAAAAGTTTTTGCTTTATATCACGCTAGCCTCTCCGTTTGACCGCCTTATACACAAGCGGTCAAACTCTCTCAAAGTTGAGACTGGTTTTATTCTTACTGAAAGCTGATAGGAAACTTTAATTGTCGTGAACGCTTTTCAGATTTCAAACATATCATACAAATTGGAGAAAACAAATGTCAAATTCCGTTATTTCATGGGAATATGAATTAAATGCATTCGGCAAGGGTAAAATAGTATGCGGCGTTGACGAGGCAGGCAGGGGTCCACTTGCCGGCAGAGTATATGCCGCCGCAGTTATTCTTGACATAAAAGACAAGCAGCACCCTGCCATTCTTATGTTAAACGACTCCAAAAAGCTGACAGAAAAAAAGAGATTTTTATTATACCCACAAATAAAAGAAATTGCAAAATCGTGGTGTATAGCATACAGCGAAGTTGACGAGATTGAAGAACACAACATTCTATCTGCATCGTTACACGCAATGCGACGAGCTATCGACGGTCTCGGATTTGACAGAAATCTAAGTGATGACTCATTATACGAATACGGAATTTCGGCTTTAGGCGGTCAAAAGCTCATGCCCGATGCTGCACTCATAGACGGAAACGTAAACAAGGGTTTTACTCTTGAATCAAAAGCGGTTGTGGGTGGTGACGGACTTTGTGTGAGCATTGCCGCTGCATCAATACTTGCAAAATGCGAAAGGGACTTATATTGTGTAAATGTTCTCGACAAGCTATACCCAGAATATGCTTTTGCAATTCACAAAGGGTACGGGACAAAAGCTCACTACAAGGCTGTTGATGAGTATGGGTTATGCCCTCTCCATAGAAAAAGTTTCTTCAGGAAATATTATGAAAAAAAGAATCAGTAACCAACCATCTGTTTTTTCAAGGCAAAAAGGCAATGTCGGGGAAGATTTTGTTTGTTCCTATCTTGAAAAAAGCGGTGCAAGTATATTATGCCGCAATTTTTCTGCCGCAGGCGGTGAAATAGACATCATTTTTGAAAAAGGCGAATATATAGTATTTACAGAAGTTAAATTGAGAAATTCCTGCGATTTATCTTCCGCACTTGAGTCTATTGACGAAAAAAAGGTAAGTAGAATAAAAAGTGCCGCCGAGTTTTTCCTTGAAGAGAACAAAGACACAGGCTGTGTTTCTCTGTTAAAGTGTCGTTTTGACGTTGCGGTTATTTACAACGATGGAACAAAAAATCATCTTGAATACATAGAAAATGCTTTTATATAAGGAGAACAATATGAATTTGTTTGACCTTCACTGTGATACGGCATTTGAGCTTTACAGAACAAAATCATCAATTCTTTCCAACAATCTTGCCGTTTCACTTGACAAGTATGAAGAATACAGCAAAAAAGCACAGGTTTTTGCAATATGGAGTGACGAGGACAAAACCGATGACGAGTGTTATCTATCTTTTCAGCGTATTGCCGTGGAAATGAAAGAACAATTTTCAAATCACCCTGACCTTGTAACTTTGTGCTGCAGTTCTAAGGAGCTTTTATCTTGTGACAACAAATTATGTGCCATTCTTTCGGTTGAAGACGCAAGACTTTTGTCGGGTGACTTGTCTCGTCTCGAGCGGCTTTACGAAAACGGTATGCGTATTCTTACTCTCTGCTGGAAAGGCGAAAGCTGTATAGGTGGTGCATATGACACAGATACAGGACTTACAGATTTTGGTTTTGAGGTTTTATCCGAATGTGAGAAAATGGGAATAATTGTTGATGTATCCCATATTTCACAAAAGGGTTTCTGGGATGTTGCGGGAAAGGCAACAAAACCGTTCATTGCATCCCATTCAAACAGTATTGCCCTTTGCTCTCACCCGAGAAATCTGACTGACACACAATTTCGAACTATTTCATCCTGCGGTGGTATTGTCGGTGTTAATCTTGTAGCGGAACATTTATCCGCATCACTTTCCCAGGACCCAACCCCCACAGAAAGCGGCGTTTTGGATTGTGTTTGCTCACACATTGAGCATTATCTTGAGATAGCACCAAAAAATGTTTGCCTCGGTTTTGATTTTGACGGAACAGGCACGCTCCCGGGTCTTGAAAATGTTTCGACAGTCTCAAAGGTTGCACAAGCTCTCTCTGGCAAAGGTTATTCCTCAAAGCTTATTGATGATTTATTTTACAATAACGCATACAACTTTTTCTGCAATAATCTTTAAATCAAAAATACAAAGTTTAAATAAATATCGAAAGGAATTTCAAAATGAACTATTACAGTACAAGGGATTTGACAAGAACTGCTCCCAAAACCTCAGCACAGGTTATAAAGCAAGGTATTGCGGAAGATGGCGGCTTATTTTTACCCGAAAGCATTCCGCAGATAAATCTTGATTTTATAAAAGAACTCGAAAATTTAAAGTACAGCGAAAGAGCAGCAAAGATCCTTTCCCTTTACCTTACAGATTATACATACGAAGAATTGCTTGACTGTGCACAAAAGGCTTACGATGATGGTTTTGGAGATTTTGTAGCTCCTGTCAGCATGCTTGTAGGAGATGATTTAAGAATTCTCGAGCTATGGCATGGTCCTACATGTGCATTTAAAGATATGGCTCTTCAGATTATGCCTCGTCTTTTATCACTTGCTTTGAAAAAGACCGGTGAAACCAGAACTGCTTTTATTCTCGTTGCTACATCCGGCGATACCGGAAAAGCGGCTCTTGAGGGTTATAAGGACGTTGACGGTGTAAAAATCACGGTATTTTATCCCGAAGACGGTGTCAGCGACATGCAGAAGCTACAGATGACAACTCAGGAGGGCTCAAACGTTTGTGTTTGTGCAATAAAAGGCAATTTTGACGATGCTCAGACGGGCGTAAAAAAGATATTTGCCGACGACAACGCAAACAAGTTGCTTCAGGAAAAAAATTGTTTTCTTTCAAGTGCAAACTCTATAAACTGGGGAAGACTCGCTCCTCAGATATGTTACTACATTTCCGCGTATGCAGACCTTGTTTCACAAGGCGACATAAAGCTGGGTGAAAAGGTTGACATTACAGTCCCAACCGGGAACTTCGGCAACATCTTTGCCGCTTTCCTTGCCAAGCAGATGGGACTTCCCGTAAATCGTTTTATCTGTGCCTCAAACAGCAACAACATTCTTACGGATTTTCTCACAACTGGTGTTTATGACAGAAACAGACATTTCTACACAACAATGTCGCCCTCGATGGACATTCTAATTTCCTCGAATCTTGAACGTCTTTTATTCTATGTAGCAGGTGCAGATAAGACAAGAGAATACATGAAGAGCTTATCCGAAACCGGAAGATACGAGGTTGATTCCGACATACTTGCGAAAATAAAGGAAGATTTCTCGGCTTACTGTTGCGACGAAACCCACTGTGCCGATACAATAAACGACATTTTCACCAAGTATTCCTACATCTGCGACCCTCATACTGCGGTTGCTATATACAGTGCTTTGGAGTTTATTTCGCAGGAAAATACCGGTCTAAAAAACATCGTTGCCTCAACGGCAAGTCCTTACAAATTTGCTGCAGACGTTTTGAAATCCATAAACGTATCTGTTCCGAGTGACATTTCAGAAATCTTAAACAAGCTCTCAGTAACAACCAAAACTGACATTCCCCTGCCCCTTTCAAACCTTACCGAAAAGCCTGTTATTTTCAAAAAGTCAATCGACAAAAACAACATGTTAAATGAAATTCTTGCATAACAATGTATGACAAAAGTCCGACGCTATGTCGGACTTTTGTTTTTAGTAAACCTTAAATTTAAAACTATTCTTGATTTAACTCTTTAAAAGTTAGTTGTTCTTCATTGCGTTTTCAGCGTTCATAATCATTTTCTTAACCATCTGACCGCCTACAGAACCAGCCTGCTTAGCTGTAAGGTCACCGTTATAACCCTGCTTGAGGTTTACGCCTACTTCACTTGCAGCTTCCATCTTAAACTTATCCATAGCTTCCTTAGCTTCGGGAACGAGTCTTCTGTTGTTCATAATTAAATCTCCTTAACAATCATCATGATTTATACTTTTATACGATACTTTATAAATTTGTACCGTTAGTATTTTATTAGCCGATTAAAACAAAACCACTTATTAAAAACCTGAGGTTTAATTGTTTTTCGGCTACGGTATTATTCTTACCGCACACACAAATGATATGTGAGGTAATTTTTGGTCGAAAAAGCATTTTTTATTTTAATAATATCACAATAATATTATATGTATTTTACCTCTAGGCAAGTAAATTAATATAAAATACCACAAATGTACATTTGTCAATGATGTGAGACTAAAAAGATAAAAAAGAAAGAGTAAAGTTAAAACACACTGCGTGGAGGCGAAGAAAGGTGGAGCGAAGCGAAACCGAACGGAGACGACACGCAGTGTCAGAAGCTTAGAGCGA
>JAZQVQ010000327.1:0-6092 GCA_045631825.1 Eubacteriales bacterium
CGACCCATTTACGGGTAGCAAGAATAAGTAGGCAAAAATAAACAGCCGCACGTGAGCGGCTGCCAGTGATTATAATGCGATGTTAAATCTTCAGTGCCCCTTTCAGGGGCTAAGCCAGTAGCAACTCCTTTTAGGGGTGAGCAAACCACCAGTTGAACTGGTGGTTTTGATTAAATCAGGTTATTCTTTACTCATAATAACCCAGGCGTTGTTGATGTATCTTTCATGTCCAAGCGAGGGTTTATTTACAAATTCACCCTGATACACCATAACAGTGCTGCTGCCACCATCCATCATAGCAGCATTTATACACCCTTCTTCGAGCAAAATATCCTGGAGAATTCTTAAATCACAGCCTATACTCCACCCCGGTTGACGTCCATCAACCACTAAAAACAAAACCTCACCGTTTTCTCGTTGTCCAAGTGCAGTTCTTGGTGCTATTCCCCATCCACCGTTTCCATTTTTTATAGTTCCCTCGCCATTTACGATTAAAAATGGGTTAAACTCAACGGCGTATTTGATGTTTTCCGAAACAGCCTGAGAAATTGTACAGTGTCTTAAAATGAGTGCTCCGTCGTCACGAAAACCTATCATATCGTGAATTTTCCCGTCATCTAACGTTGGGTTTATAACCTGACTTTCAATTATCAGAAGACCCGCCGGAATTCCGCCATTAGAATCGTAGTTTGGTCCGTCTATGAAACCTCCGCCGTTTATTCCTGCAACCGCACCTGATTGTGATACCATCTTTTTGACGGTAGAGCCACAATTAAACTGTCTGTTGGTATCCTCTAACTTTATAAGAGTAGGATCTGTAACAAGCATTATCTTGCCGCGAATTCCGTCCCTATTTACATCTTTAAGATATATTGCTTCTTCCAGCTTTTCGTAGCCATTTTTCAAATATTCTTTGTCTTTATCCTCAGAATACATTTGTACTATTTTGCTACTGTCGGGAGTATCACCAAGACCGGATTTGAACGCAAGTGCGTTTGTAAGCACATCCGAAACCTCTGTGTTGAAGGCGGAATCATCTACCCTGGTTCTTTCCATAATTTCATTTATTTTGACTTCATCAATAAATGCAGTTGCAAGCCATTGATGGCTGAATGTCGTCATAGCTGTCGTCACCCAGGTTTCCTGAAGAACAGGAGATAAACCTACAACTATAAGTAAATAGAATGAAATAAACCCAAGCAGAATTACTGACCACGCACTGATTAAAACTATTTTAAGTACACTTTTAATTTTCATTTTATAAATTTACCTGAAACTATATGTTTGATTATTCTTTAACTGCATAATTCTCGTTTTTTGCAAGTTGTTTGCCCTGCTCGGAACAAATCCAGTTATAAAGTATTCTTTCCGGAGAATTTTCTTTGGCATCTTTTCTTATAACAACATAGAAATCATTAACGAAGGGGTACTCTCCTAAAAGGATAGTTTCATTTGACGGTACAACTGAGTCAACCGCAAGAATTTTACTACTGTCAAGCTTTTCGCTCTCCATATTAGTCAGATAGTAATATACAGTATATCCTAGTGCGTCTGCTGAATCGTCATAGTCAGCAACAGCCTCAAGCAGTCCTATCATTGAACCGACTTTTAAATTTGCAGGTGCCGGCATCAGCTCGTCACCAAGATTTACGAGTTTGTCAAAAAGCGTTTGACTTCCGCTATCTTTGTTTCTCTGGTATGGGATAATTGGATGCTCGCTACCGCCTACTTCACTCCAGTTTTTAATATTACCTTTATAAATCTCTTTAATTTCATCGGTAGTCAAACTTTCTATCTCGTTTTCATTACTACAAATAAACACAAGTGCGTCTGTACCGATAGCAACCATTTCAAGTTCGGTGCCGTTACTTTCTGCATACTCAAGTGCTTCCTCCGACGGCTCATAAGCTATAAGAATGTCAAACTCTCCGTCAACTATTGCCTTATAGTTGTCGGTTGTAGAGCCTTCAAATGTAATCATAGATGAGGCTTCCTGTCTGTCAATTCCTAAAACTGTTGCGGTGACCGCCTCACCAAGCGGCTGATTTGCAAGACTACCACCCATTTGGGGATAGTTTTCTTTTGTAAACTCAAAACCAACCTTTTGTGAGATATTATTTATATTTTGTTTCTGGCACGAACAAAACAAAAATATGGTAAGAGTCAAAGAAATAATCAACAAATAAGAAACTTTGTTTTTAATCATTATCAAAACCTCCTGTTATTATTTATACTAAATTTTTGTTATTTAGCTTTATAATCGGCTGAAATTCGTCATCATAAAGAACCATTTTTGAATCATTATAGGTACAAAAATAAAACTTATCACCAATCTTAAAGTAATGTAGACCTTTAAGATTATCCAGAACAAATTCACCTTTTTCTACGTCATAGATACTTGTTATATGTTCGGGTGAATAAAAATACATATAGGATTTATCCTGATTTTCATCATGGAAATAAGTGTCAACCACGAGCAAATTACTGTTATCACCAAGGAAACGGTGATACGTGTAATTATCAAACTCTTTGATTATTTTTTTCTCGGAAAGACTATACAAATACGTTTTTCTGGTGTTATAATCATTAACATCTTCAAGGTACTGACAAACTAAAATATTATATTTTGAGAAATAACCATCAATACCAATTACATTTTCAATGTAATCGACAGTGTTGCCATAATAATCCATCACAACGGCAAAATGTTTTTCATAGTCAACATAAAAGAAATATTCATTATTATTTGTGTAAAGTCGATTTGGATAAACATTATATTCCTTATTATATATTTCAGTTCCGTCAGACAATCTTACGTAAACATCTCTTTCGTTCTGATAGTACTCAGCCACAAGCTTTTCCTGAGAATCACCCAAAAGGCGAATATAAGAATCGGTGTTTACTCTGCCAATCACTTTAAGGTCATTAGATAAAACTTCGGAAAACCCATCCTCAGTTATACCGCAGAATGAGACAAATTCGTTACCATACATAGTGTTTATTCTTGCATATTTAGGTTGTAACACAAAATTGCCGCTTGTGTCTATAAACCCGTACGTTTTGCCATCCAGTGATGCTCCCGCAAAGCCATTTTCGTTAAAATCAGTCACTTCATAAAACTGTGTTAAGACTTTATTACCCTTTTTGTCGATAAAGTAGCGCCGAGGCTCATTATCAGAATTAATGGAATTGTTGTCGCTGTAATATGTATTTCTGATAAACTTTGCATAACCATTTTTATATGACAACAGATTTGCCTGTTTGTCCACATATTCAAACAACAAATTTCCACTATAATCATAAAACAAATTGTCATTATAGTATTTTCCGTCTTCATCCAATACGCTTTGACAAACAACAATTATTCCGTCCGAGACTCCGCCAAGATAGCTATTACTTGACAATTCAAGCATAAATGAACCGTCCAAAGGAATAATTATTTGTTTAGCGATTTCGTCATATTCAGAAAATGTTGTCAGAGTGTAGTATGAAAAACCGTCATCTGTTGTCGTCAGATAAACATTGTCATACGCACCGGCATCCATAACAATTCTCCCGTCGGGTGTACAAAAACCATAAAAAGAATAATTAGTGGAATACTGATCATTCGTTTGTGTATCTTTCAAATAATAGTCTTTGTTTTTTCCGATAAACGGAATAATCATTCCATACTTGTCACTCGGGATAAAATTTGGCGTGAAGGATTCATAAAATCTTGAAAATATTTCTCCGTTTGAATATTCTCCGATATCAGGAAGTTCACCTTTTATAAAAAACTCATTATCACCTACAATTTCAAATGCATTATCATGCTGTATTTCGTTATTACAGGAGCAAAGAACAAGGATTAAAAAAGTGAGAACAAGAATTAAATATTTTTTCATTCGAACACCCCTCCTGGCAATAGTACTGTTTAATTTGTAAGACGAAAAACACTATAAAATGTTTCCACTTACAACCATTTTATTTTGTATTTTAATTATATCTTTTATTAACATTTATTTTGTTTATTCAAAGCAATTTTTTTGTAAATATTAGAATTTTTGGTAATTATTTATATTTTATAAAAATATTCAAAAATTATAACAAAGTTGTTTACTTAAATTCAATAGTTTGTACTGAAAGAATTATTTATTATAATGTATAATATACATATATATTTATTAGGAGAAATAATATGAAATCAAATAATAAAAACAATTTATCCTGCCGACTTGGAACTGTTGGTGGTTCAGCAGTAATAGAAGGAGTAATGATGAAATCAAAAAGCACTGTTGCTCTTTGTGTGAGAAAAACTGATGGCGAAATCATTACTGAAACCGAAAAGAGTACATCTATAAAGGACAAATATGCCTTTTTTGGATATCCTATAATAAGAGGTATTGTCAACTTTGTTGAATCTATGATACTCAGTTTCAAGGTTCTGAACAGGTCTGCTGACTTACTCGGTATAGAAGAAGAGCCTTCAAAATTCGAGTTATGGCTTGAAAAAAAAATAGGTAAAAGTGCAACTGCAATTGCCTCTGTGGTTGGAACTGTTTTAGGTCTTGCTTTGTCAATCTTTTTATTTATGTACTTACCTGCCGTTGTTTCAGACCTTACGGACAAAATTTACAGCAACTTTGTCTTTAAAAGTGTTATCGAGGGCGTTATGAAAATTGTAATATTCACGCTTTACATTTTCATTGTAGGCTTAATTCCCGATATGAAACGAGTTTTTCAATACCACGGAGCCGAACATAAATCAATATTTTGTTACGAAAACGGACTTGAACTCACTACTGAAAATGTAAAGAAGCAATCACGTTTTCATCCAAGATGCGGAACAAGCTTCCTTTTCGTCATGATGTTCATTGGCATAATAATATCATTGTTTTATATTGATTTACCGAGAATTCCGAGAGTCATTGTAAAATTGCTTATTTTGCCCTTAATTGTTGGAATCGGGTATGAATTTATAAGGCTTGCGGGAACAAGCAACGGAAAGCTTGTGAAGATTTTGTCAGCCCCCGGACTCTGGATACAGAGGTTAACGACAAAAGAGCCTGATGAAAAGCAGATTGAGATTGCAATAAGCTCACTTAAAGCTGCCCTTCCCGATGAATTTCCTGCAGAAATCTCACAAGACTCTATCCGGGAAAACCAATAAAAGAAAAGGATTAAAACAATCGCATGACATATCATGAATATAAATCTGAAATGATTTCAAAGCTTGAAAAGATAACTGATAATTCAACCTTTGAAGTCGAAACCATTTTAATGCACATTACCGGCAAAAAAAAATATCAGTTACTGGCTGACAGAAAGAAAATCATTGACGAAGAAACAATAGAAAAACTCAATAATGCCTTTGCGAGAAGATTAAATCGGGAGCCGCTACAGTATATAATAGGCGAATGGGAATTTTTTGGTCTTAGAATGTTTTGTGGAAACGGCTGCCTTATTCCCCGTCCCGAAACTGAACTTTTGGCAGAAACTGTTATTAAGACAATTCCCCGAAACGGACTTCTTCTTGATTTATGTACAGGCAGCGGGTGCATCTCCGTTTCAGTTTTGAATAACAGACCAGATGTAACAGCAGTAGCAGTTGATATTTCGGAAAAAGCATTGACATATGCTAAAAAAAATGCTTCATACCACGGAATCTCTCAGGACAGACTAAGGTTTGTTTGTGCTGACATATACAATTACACACCCGATTTTTTTCCGGATATGATAGTTTCAAATCCTCCGTATATCAAAAGCGATGACATAAATTCTTTATCTCCCGAAGTATTATACGAGCCAGTTCTTGCCCTCGATGGTGGCCACGACGGACTTGAATACTACAAGCTTATTGCAAAATATTTTGCAAAAAAGTTTTTAAAACCTCAAGGTTATTGTGCTGTTGAAATGGGTTATGATATTTCAAGAGAAGTTGAAGCTATTTTTAAAGCACAAAAATTTGACACAACAATAATACGAGATTTTTTTGAAGTCGAAAGAATTTGTCTTTCAAAAAACGTAAATTAACATAAATCAAAACCACCAGTTCAACTGGTGGTTTGCTCACCCCTAAAAGGAGTTGCTACTGGCTTAGCCCCTGAAAGGGG
>JAZQVQ010000328.1:0-13753 GCA_045631825.1 Eubacteriales bacterium
TGATAGAAAAAGACGTAGCTGTGGCTGCGTCTTTTTTGCCTTTGTCTGTACCTTTTTAAAACCGTAGAGTAAAAAATGGAAGTAAAATATAATAAGTTGACAAAATGTAAAAAATAAGATATCATATATTTGTAAAAATAGTTTAAGAAAGAAAGTGATTTTGTTGAAGATAAAGAAAATTTTACTTGCGGTAGCTTTAGTGATGTTTCTTGGCCTTACTGTTTGTGCAGAGCAAGGTGCGGTTTTTTTGTCGGGTGATGGAACAGAGAATAATCCGTATGTAATCTCCGAGGCAAGTCATATGCAGAATCTTTCAAGACTTGTAAATGACGGAGATGCAAATGCAGCGAAGGCTTATTATAAGCTTGAAAATGATATAAACCTTAAGGACATAAAGTGGACCGCAATAGGTACAGAACAAAATCCTTTCTGTGGTGTGTTTGACGGAAATGGATATGCCATAAAGTCAATGGATGTACAAAGTGGTAAGTACACGGGGCTTTTTGGTTACGTTACGGGAGCGAAAATCAGCTCACTTAACCTTGAAGATTTCAACATATCTTTCACTTATGATACAGCGGACTGGCAAAACCCAAGAATTTATGTCGGAGCACTGGCAGCATATATAAAGACAAGTGCAACAACACCCGATGCACACATAACAGCATGTTCTGCAAACGGAAGGATAGACGTAAAATCAAATACAACGTATGTTTTCGCAGGAGGTCTTGTCGGAGAGGCAAATGCACAGAATTCGCTTGTTGCAATAAAGAATTGCCGTACAAATAATGAAATAACAGCAACCTCGTCGGCGTATACTGCGTATGTCGGTGGTATTACTTCTAGTATGAGTATGGGATATCAGTCGCTTGTTTCGGTTGAGAATTCGTGCAGCGATGGAACTCTATATGCTAAGGGAAAGGATTCGGCACACGCGGGCGGTATTTCCGGAGCAATTTTTTCGTCGGGTAGTGCGTGGGTTCCGTCCACATCAAATAAAGATGAGGTAATTCCAAATAACAGACCTGAGCTTATGTCTCCGGATGATAAGGACGTAATGATTAAAAACTGTTATTCTCTTGCAGATATGACGGCTGATGGAAATATAGTTGTAAATTCGGGATATGTAGTTGGTAAAACGAATATGTATTCCGCCGTGGAAAAGAGTTATTGGACAGATAAGCAAAATGTAAAGGCACTTCGGAAGGGAAGTGAAATAAAGACAATAAAGGTCGGAACAAGTACAGATTTTGCGAACCTCGAGAGCTCCTCGTTTATTTCGCAGAATATGGGATTTGATTTTTCAAATACCTGGAAGTTCAGATTTAATGAAAACATACCTGTTCTTTCGGAAATATATCAAAAAGGACCAAAAAAGATTTTCTATATTCTTAATGAGGATACAGGACTGATAAATGTTGAATTAAAACAAAACGGAGTGCCGATTTTGATTACATCTAAAAATCCAAAGAAACTCGGCTGTGCGTTTGAGGGCTGGTATAAAGATAATGACTTGCAGCAGCTTTACACTGCCGGACAAAGCTATAATGTGGATGAGGACCTTGTTTTGTATGCACAGTGGGAGCCAATGTACACGCAGACACTTATAGATAACAGTCAGGATGTAACAGTGTTTGATGTAACGGCTCATAAGATACCGGATGGAAGCAGTGCAGTTCTTGCACTGTATAAAGAAAACAAGCTTGTGTTTGTAAAGCATAGAACCGTAACATCTGGTAAGGTCTCGTTTGCAGGAGTTGTACCGTATGATACAGCAAGAATATTTGTGTTTGATAATTTAGGCTCGCTTGTTCCGCTTTGCATGCCCGAACTTGTAAAATAAAATTTTTAATCCCTTGTGATGTTGAGTCACAAGGGATTTTTGCATATGCTTTAGTATATTTCCTTCCAGGAAGAAATGTTGTCTTTGTTAAACTCAAACGGGTCGCCAAGCATAACCTCCGTACCGCCGTCAGTGCTTGCTGTTATTGTTTTCTGTCCCATTTCTCCCGCAACAAAGCTTTCGCCCTTTTTTCCGGTGATAGTTTCTTTTACAAGTGCATCACCTGTGTGGGCAGCAAGTGCACCAATGTCAATGGGGTTCCATAAATACATCCAGGGACAAGTTCCGTCTTCGATAAAAGGTGCCATTTCGCTGGGTAAACCAAGACCGGTCAGTAAAACGTCAGAGCCGGTGTCCTGAAGGACCTTTCCCGATGCCAGCATACCAACTGTTGTCGGAGCGATGATAACATCAATGTCGGGATTTTGTAAAAGTGCATTTGTTTCGGAGGTTGATTTTGTCGGGTCATCATCTCCGTATACAACAGTAACAAGAGGGGTAGAGGCATATTTTTCGGGATTTTCGGAAATTTCACGCTTCATCCACTCAATCCAGAGATTCTGGTTTGTTGCCTGAGCCGTCGCAGAAAGGACAGCAATACCGCCGTCTGAATTTACCATTTTTGCGGCAGCTTGTATGAGAGTACGTCCGATTTTTTCGGGGTCCGCCTGCTGAATGTGGAGCATGCGGCTGTCCTTGTTCACTGCCGAATCGAGAGAAATGACCTTGATGCCCTTGTTCATGGCAATTTCAAGAGCAGGTTTTAAAGCATCAGCGTCGTTTGCGGCTATGGCAATAAGTGAGACATTCTGGTTTACAAGCTGGTTGATAATTTCAATTTGCTTTTCCGCAGTTGCAGTTTCAGGTCCCTTGTAGAGCGGCGTTACACCGAGAGTTTCACAAGTGTTTTTAAAGCCCTCATAAACCTTTTGCATATAGGGGTTGTTTACGTCTTTCGCCACAAAGGCGTATACTGGAGACGACTTGGAAGAATCGCCGTCCTTGTTAAAGCCACATCCTGATAAACTAAAGACGCAAAGAATACAGGCAAGGATAAGTGCATAAAACTTTTTCATAAGAATCTCCTCTGTTATTTTGATTTATATTTTTTAAAAGTGTTAGGGAAAGCCGATTTAAAATTGGGTACAGCTACCGCAATTATGAGAAGTAAACCTATAATAATCATAATTGTTTCAGATTTTATATTTATAAGTCCAAGACCATAACGCAGAAAACATATACAAAGGGTAGAAAGAATAACACCGAGAACATTTCCTTTTCCGCCGCTTGTAGCAACACCGCCAAGTACAACCATGGCAATTACATCAAGCTCGTAGTTTTTTGCAATATTCGGTCTTGCACTGCTCATTTTTGACATGAGTATTATTGCCGAAATTGCGGAAAATATGCCGGTTACCAGAAAAGCTGTAAATTTAATGTTTTTTGTGTTAATTCCAGAGTATATGCAAGTTTCCTCGTTGTTTCCACATCCGTATAACCTTCGTCCGAACTTTGATTTTGAAAGGATAATCCAGAAAACAATACATTCAACTATAAAGAATATCAGCATATAAGGAATTCCTGCAATATCTCCGTAATTTATTTTTGTAATCCAGTAAGGGAAATTTCCGGCGGAGCCGTCACGAAGTATAAAGGTTGCAATTCCTCTGTAGATAATCATTGTCGACACCGTGACAATAACGGCGGAAAGCTCCTTGAATCTTGAAATAAGATAACCGTTAAACCCTCCGCAGAGTGCACCTAGGATAATACCGGATATTAAACTGATAACAGGATTTATGCCGCTTTGCATCATAACACCCATAACGGTAGCACAAAGGGCAATGGTAGAGCCGACTGAAATGTCAATGTCGCCAAGGAGAATTATCATCATCATCGGGAAAACAAGGATTGCCTTGTCTAAAAAGTCCCGAAGCGTGCTCATAATACCAGAATAATTGAGAAAGTTACTACCTGAGGTTGCAATGTTGGAAAAAATTATAATGGCAAGTAACAGAGCGAGCATCCATTCCCACTTGAGAAAGAAGGTTTTAATAGACATACTTCTTTTGTTTGCTATTTGTCTGCCTGTAGAAACATGGTTGTTCATTTTATTTTAAAGCCTCCTCTTTTCTTTGAATGGCTTTTGCGGCATTTCTGCGTGAAATAACTATATTTAAAAGAACAGATATTAGAATAATACTTCCTCTTATAAAGTCCTGAATAAACTGAGAATTGTTAATCAGAGGAAGGGCATTTTGCAGTACACCAAATAATAAAGAGCCGAGCAGAACACCACCGACTTTTCCTGTTCCTCCGTTTATGCTTACACCTCCGAGCACGCACGCTGCAATTACATTCATCTCATATCCAATTGCCGTTTCACCCTGTGCAGCTGCATATTTGCATACATAAAGAATCCCCGCAAGACCTGATAAAGCACCCATTATCACATAGACAAGAGTCGAAATAAATTTTGTATTTATTCCGTTTGCCCTTGCAGATTCTGTATCGTTTCCTATTGCATAAATCTGACGTCCGGTTTTTGTGTAGCCCATAAAGATAAAAGCGAGAATATAAAACAAAGCGGTTATCCAGATAAGATTGTTGATGCCAAGTATAGTACCTGTTGCAATACTCAGAAATGACTTTGACATATTCTGCTGAAGTACCCACGAGCCGCCCGACACAATGTACGTAAGACCACGAAAGACATACATCATACCAAGTGTTGCAATGATGGGAAATATTTTAAAGCGGGAAACAAGGTTTCCAACAACAATTCCGCAAATTGTACCGATGAGTATTGCTATGACTATTACAATAAACGGGTTTGAAAAAATACCGCCCGATGAAAGACTTTGTTTCATAAGAGTGGTTGACACCATAGCGGAAAGGGCCATATTGGCACCGATAGACAGGTCAATTCCTCCCGTAACAATTACAGTCATCATACCTATTGCAAGAAGTGCAAGAATAGAGGCTTCGGATAACATATTGTTTATGTTGGAAAAGGTGAGGAATTTTCCGCCTGTTTGCAGGTTTACTATAGCGGAGATTAAAATAATAATAAGAGAAAGTCCGAGTTCTCTGGAATTATTTCTGAAGAAAGAAAATTTTTTAAGCATATTATAGCCTCCTTTTTAGTTGGATTTCGGCATGGCGTAGTATAAAATATCCTGCTGAGAGACGTTTTCGTTGGGCATAATTTTTGTTATTTTGCCCGTACACATAACAGCAATTGTGTCAGCCATACCAAGAACCTCAGGAAGTTCGGAGGAAACCATGATAATAGCATATCCTTTATTTGCAAGGTCAGACATGATTTTGTAAATCTGTGCCTTTGCACCGACGTCAACACCTTTTGTAGGCTCGTCCATAATAATAAGCTTCAAATTGTTGTCAAGTAGTTTTGCAACAATGACTTTTTGCTGATTTCCACCCGACAGGGTTGAGACTTTGTCAAAAACACTGGTTGCTTTGACAGAAACTTCGTCTGACAACTTTTTTGTCTGATGAAGTTCTTTTTTTTCTGAAATGAGTCCTAAATTGCTGTAGTTTTCCAAGGAGGAAATAGTTTCGTTTTTGTATATTTCCCAGTCGAGCATAAGACCTTGCTTTTGCCTGTCCTCCGGTAAATATCCAATGCCGATTTTCATGGCATCAAGGGGTTTTTTAATCGAAATTTCCTTGCCTTCAAAATATATTCTTCCTTTTGTGGCATTTTTTACACCAAAAATGCACTGGCATACTTCAGTTCTGCCAGCACCAACAAGACCTGTAAGGGCAAGAATTTCTCCCTTGCGGACTGAAAAAGAGACGTCCTTGAAGTATCCTTTTCGGGAAAAATTTTCAACCCTTAGAACTTCCGGACCGAAAGAGCACTTTTCTTTTGGATAAACCTGATTTATTTCACGTCCGACCATTGCGGCGATAAGCTTTTCGTTGGTTATTTCATCGACTTTCCAGGAGCCGATGTACTTTGCGTCACGGAAAACAGTCACATGGCTTGCAAGTCTGTACATATCTTCAAATCTGTGGGAAATGATAATAATAGATACTCCCTCGTCCCTTAATTTTAAGGTTATCTTGTAAAGGTCCTCGGATTCTCTCTTGGAAAGAGCGGCGGTAGGCTCGTCCATAATAAGAATTTTTGCGTTTGTCGATATGGCTTTGGCAATTTCAACAATTTGTCTTTCCGCAACGGTAAGCGAACCCATAGGCGTGTGAACGTCAATATCACTACCCAAATTTTTGAGTAATAAAGACGCTTTTTCGTGCATAGTTTTCCAATCGAGAAGTCCTGTGTTTTTTCCGAAGATTTCGTGCCCACTGAAAATGTTTTCCGTCACACTAAGATGTGGGTAACAAGTACCATGCTGGTAAATTGCCGCGATGGAATGAGCAGATGCTTCTCTCGGATTTTTAAAGGACACTTTTTTGCCGTCTACAATAATTTCGCCGTCGTCAGGCACGTGAACACCTGTTATTATTTTGATGAAGGTTGATTTTCCTGCACCGTTTTCTCCCATAAGTGCGTGAATTTCCCCTCGTCGCAGCTTAAACATAACATTGTCAAGAGCCTTTACTCCTGGGAATGTTTTTGTGATGTTTTTAAGTTCAAGAATGTAGTCACCCATAGTTTTGCCTCCGGTTTTGAGATTTAATTGGTAGGGTAAGTTGTTGGTATACTTGGAAACAGCAAATGTATAAAAATTAAAAGTTGATGTAAATTATTAAAACAGTTGCTTTTTAAGACTATTATGTTCGTTTGAAAGAAACTTAATTCATTTGAAGAAAAAAAGAGGTAAAAAATGAAAGTTTTGAAAAATTATTTTTTTATGGTTCTCGGTGTACTTATAATATCTGCGGCGACAGGTATGTTCTTTTTACCTAATAAAATAGTAAGTGGAGGGGTGTCGGGCATATCAACCGTGTTTTATCATTTGTGGGAAATAGAGCCTGGAATCAGTTACGCCGTAATAAACACAGTACTGCTTGTCATAGGGTATAAAACACTTGGCAGGGTATTTGTCGTAAGGACGATGGTGGCATCGGTTCTTATGTCGGTGTTTGTTCAGTTCTTTTCGAGTTTTCCCAAAATTACGGATAACCTTATCTTAGCCTCGCTGTTCGGGGCAGTAATGTACGGAATAGGAACGGGACTTGCACTTGTGTCAGGCTCGTCTACGGGGGGGACGGATATCTTCGGACGTCTGGTGCAGAACAAGTACCAATATGTTTCGATAGGGAAACTGTTGCTTGTAGCAGATGGGGTTATTATACTTGTATCGTTTTTTGTTTTCAGAGAATTTGAATTGACTCTGTATGGAATATTAAGCCTTGTTATAGGTTCGTTTGCAGTAGATAATCTCATTCATAGATTAAATGTGTGTACACTTGTGCTTGTAGTCAGCGATAAAGGAAAAGAAATGTCAAAGGACATAATGACAGAGGTAAGACGTGGCGTTACACTTGCCAAGGTTGTGGGAGCATATACTCAAAAAGAGACAACACTGCTTATTTGTGCACTTAAAGAGAGGGAAATACCTGGGTTTCAAGAAAAGGTCAAAAGTATTGACCAAAACGCTTTTATGATATATACGCAGTCAACACATATAGTGGGCAGCGGTTTTAATGTATATAAATAAAAAAGGAAGCAAAGTTGCTTCCTTGAAATTTTTAAACAGGGCTATCTTTTTACAAGTAAAAGTGAATCTAAAAAATCGTCAATCTCTTTTTCGAGAGCTTTTCTTGAGTATATTGTCCTTTCCCTGAGTAAATCTATGAGGGATAATATATCACTTTTGTTTACCGAAATTTCGTTGATTTCGTGTCTGGTACCCTTGTAAGTATAACTTATACCATAGCTTCTTGTATCGCCAAGCTCGGAATCCGCATCTGTTGTTGTCAGATTAAAATTATCAAAATAATCCTTTTGTTTTTTCATATACTCACCCCGCAGATAAAAGTATAAAGTCATAATTTTATAGGGGTAAAAAGCATAAATTAAATTTTGATGCGTAAAAAGGCATTTTGTACACAATTACATAATATTTCGACGAAAAATAAAACTATTTTGCGAAATATGTGTAAAAATAAAATATAAAACCCAAATAGTATAAAAAAGTTGCGACTTTCCTCTGTTTCTCATAAATTGCATTGCCTTAAAGTATAATTATACAGAATGAGGGTGAATTTGTGACAAGTAATGTAACAAGAACGGCGATGTCTATAAGGAATGTGTCGGCAACTTTTTTTGGTAAGATAATTGGTCTGCTTTTGAATTTTGTAGGAAGAACAGTGTTTTTGCAATATCTCGGAACGGAATATCTGGGGCTTGGAGGACTTTTCAATAATATTTTTTCAATAATTTCTCTTTGTGAACTGGGTTTTGGGGCGGCAATAACACAATCACTCTATAAACCCATGGCAACAAGAGATGAGCTTGAGGTATGCAGAATTGTCAGGTATTATGAACGGGTGTACTCGATAGTTGCTTTTGTAACCGCAGTGATTGGTGTTGTTTTGGTTCCGTTTCTGAATGTAATAGTGGAACACGGACAAATAGAGGAAATAGAAAAAATATATCTTTTGTTCCTGCTTCATTCTGTGATATCATATCTGTTTATGCCCAAGAGGACACTTGTTGTATGTGATCAACGACTTTATATCGTAACAATTATGCAAACTGTTTTTAGCATAATAATACTTGTTTTCCAGATAATTATTCTGAAACTGTATGCCGATTACCTGATGTATATGACAGTAAAGATAATGCTTCTTGCAATCGAAGGGTTTGCCATAAATGTCTATGCACAAAAAAAATACAGCTTTCTGTCACGAAAGAGTGTGGTGGCTAAAACATATAAACTTGATATACATAAAAAGGTAAAAGCACTGATTCTTCATAAAGCAGGGGGGATAATGACACATTCAACAGATAGTATACTGATATCTTACTTTTTGGGACTTGAATGTATGGGATTGTATTCAAACTACGCACTTATTGTAAGCTCTGTCGGCACACTTATAGATATTGTTGTTTCGTCTGTAGGGGCGAGTGTTGGCAATCTGGGTGCTACTTCAAGCGGGAAGAAGAATGAAAACGTAATGAGGGAACTGTACTTTTTAAACTTCTGGCTTCTTACAGTGTTTACAACTGTGATTTTTTGCTCGGTAAATCCGCTTATTGAACTGTGGCTTGGCAAAAAAATGCTGTTTGAGATGCCAAAAGTGTTTGTGATAGTCCTTAGCTTTTATCTTTCGTGTATAAGAGACCCTGTGCAGTTGTTTTTACAGAGCTATGGCCTTTTTGAACAGACAAAACTAATTAATCCCTTTCGGGCTCTTGTAAATTTTGTTTTGTCGGTACTGCTGATAAACAATTATGGTATAACGGGCGTTTTTCTTGGTACTGTGGTGTCGGTAGTGGCAGTACCATTGTGGAGCGAGGTATATGTTCTTTATAAATATGGTTTTAAGACAAGTCCCGAAAAATTCTATAAAGAGATGTATTTTTATATAATATGCTCGTTTGTAATATGTATGTTGTCGTATATTTGTACGCAGAGTATTGCCCATACAATAAATGGCTTGCTTGCACGTGCCGTATTGTCGTTTGCTGTCTCAAACATAATCGTAATAATACTGTTTTGTAAAAGTATTTATTTTAAAAATGCACTATGTCTTTTGAAACGCATTTGTAAATTCAAATAATGTATATTTTTCGTATTTCAGACGGTGACATGTTTGTAAATTGTTTGAAAATCAGCGAAAAGTAAGATGCACTTTCAAAACCACACATAAGACTTATTTGTTTTATTGATAACTTCGTTTCAAGTAAAAGCGAAAGTGCTTTTTTACACCTGACTGCGTTTATGTATTCAAAAATTGTCATATTGGTAAAATCTTTGAAAAGATGCACAAGATGGAATTTGCTAAACTGGCTTTGAGATGCGATGGTGTCAAGGGATAATTTGTTGTGTGAATTTTCATCAATGAACGATATTGTTTCAATTATACGGCTGACATTTTTTGAAACAGTAGTCTTGCCGTTTTCAAGATGAGCAAAGTTGTCGTAAATATATAAAAGATAATCAAGAATTGCCTTTATGGTGTTCGTCAATAAAAGCTTTGAAGAGCTGTCAGAGCTTGCCGAATTTAAAAGGTCGGTAAGGTGTGACGCCTGACGGTCCGTAAATACTGTAGGGAATGTGTATGAAAAAGGATAAATAAAATTTCGCTCAAGAAAAACGTTGCTTACTGTAAGTGACCTGTACATAACGTTACCACTTGGCAAAATACAGTGAGGTGTATTTTGAGGTATTATAATTGTGTTGCCTTTGTAAAAATTGTGCCTTTTTCCGTTACACAAAATAACTCCCGACCCGTCGATAATTGTTAAAAATTCCATATAGTTGTGAAAGTGACAGAGATTAGAAAAGTCAGTGCTTGTGTAGCTTGTGCGAAAACAAAAATCTTCAGTTGATGTCTGGTGTAAATAAAAAGGAGATAAATTTTCTGACATAGTAAAACACCTCAAAATGCTGTCATTTTTTAATTATTATATATGGTAAAACATAAAAAATCAAGTAAAAATCCCATTTGTCTCGCCTTTCGGTATAAAGACAAATGGGATTATGGTTTTTAATTTCACAAAACTGGGCTTACTTCAAAGTTCTTGTTACAGCGTTGAAAAGCGGAGCGTAAGAAATTTTGTCAACAACGGAAAAACTAACCGTGTGTGCATATTCGTTTGCATCCATTTCAAAGGTAAACTCTATCAGAGTATCTGCACAGTCCTCTTTTGTTTGACTTGCAAAAACTATCATTCTTCCGTAAATGTCGTAAATTGAAGCCATCACTGTAAAGCTTTGAGCTTTTGTAAAAACATTTATGTCAGCACTAAGGACATAAGTATCAGACATCTGAACATTTTTTATTTCGAAACGAGGCTTTTCTTCAACTATGATTGCAATGGATGGGAAAGCATAGTCATCTGTGTATTTCCATACGTCGGTAAAATCAAAGCCTAAACTTTCTTCCATAAAGGACTGACTTCTAAATTTGGAGGAAGTGGTTTTTGTACCACAAATAAGTTCTGTACCGCCATTTGCATTAAGTTCCTGACCGTCTGCATAATAACAATCTGTGATAACCAAATCTTCACGGATAAAACCACAGATATTACCGGCGTTTGAAAGAGCCTTTCCTGTACAAGAAATGTCACTTGTAGTAAAGCACTTGTCGATACCCGAAAGCAAGCCTTCACCGGAATAAACTGCACCTGCAATACCACCGCCAAAAGCTGATTGTTCAGCGGTAAGTATTACATTTCCAACTGAGTACGATTTTGAAATTTTAGTTTGTGAATCTGCAGAAATTTCTGTAACCTTTCCTGCAATACCGCCTGCAAAGGTGCTGTTTTGTACCGATTTTGCAGTTACATCGGAACGTGAATAACAGTTTTCAATAGATGCTTTTCCGGACTTGGCCGATATAGCTCCCACAATACCACCTGCATTTATTTCATAGGCATCACTTGTTATGTCAATAGTTCCATTCGAAAGACAACGTGTAATATGACTGTCTTTAGCAAAACCTGCAATAGCTCCGGCGTATAAAACGCTGTCTGTGCTTGATAAGTTATCGTATTCTATTGAAAAATTCTTTACACAAATTGCATCTATTACGGCACCGTCTGTGTAACCAAAGACGCCTGCACAATCCCCGCTTGAAATTTCAAATGAATGTATGCTAAATCCGTTGCCGAGCAGTACCCCTGTAAATGGATTTTCTTTTGTACCGATAGGTGTCCATTCGTTTGAGCCGAGGTTTATGTCATTTCCTAGCGAATAACAAGCATTTACATACCCTGCTTCTCCATTGTTTACAACAAAAGCAAATCTTGCAAATTCAGCGGCATTTGAAATTATATATGGATTTGTCTTTGTTCCGGTTCCGGAAGAGAAAGCTCCGGCAATTTCACCTTGCCAGCTGGAAGCATCAATTTTTTCAAAGACGGCATAAAGCGTTGTGTTTCCAAAAACGGGTGTTGATTCAAATACAAATTTTTGTCCGTCGGGTTCGAGTGACCAATAAAGGAATTTGTATCTGTAATTGATGTCGGACTGCTTTGTCGGGACTATTTCGGGAATACTCGTCAAAAGTCCGTAGCTTAAACCGCTGTCAGAGTAAACAACTTCGTTTTCATTCATGAAAGTAACCGAATATACTGTGCTTTGTTGTCTGTGTGGATTGTTTTTAAGTGTAGGCAACACATAATCGGTACTGTCGTCTATAATCCATGTGGAAGTAAAATCAAATCCCGTGTAAGAGCTTTCAAGGGAAACTGCATCATTTTTTATCAATGATTCTACAGTGAATTTTTCACTTCCAGTTACCAATTGTGATTCAAACCCGAAAACATTGGTAAAGGTTACGTTGCTGGCATATCCTGCAAAGTTTCCAACATAGGAAACAATCGTACCCTCGTCTGCAACGTTGCCGTAAGCATAACAATTTGTCATATTGCTTTTGCTTGAATTATAACTTTCGGCTATACCTAAAACTCCACCGACGCAGGTGAAGATATTTGATGCTTCGGAGTAAGAAATAGCACCTGTGTTTCCGGAGGCATAACAGTCAGTTATAGTATATGTTCCGCCAACTACCTGATTCTGAGCAATAAGTCCTGCGGCAAAGCTCTGTAAGTATCCTCTTGCTCTAACTTCACTTGAAGAATAACATTTTTCAATAAGCAAATCCGAATTTACATCAACGTCGGATGAACCCACGCCCGCAAACCCGATAAGTCCTCCGGCGATAGTCTGAATAGAATAATCCTTGTCATCGGGGCTTTCGCAAATCACGCTTCCTGAGGATGAACAATTGCTGATTGTCAAATCAGACGAGCCTGTACCTGCAGCATAACCTATAAGTCCACCGTTATAGGAAAGACCGGATTTTATAGTTGTTGTTATATTGACGCTTGAGTGACAATTAGAAACTGTGGTTGTAGCACTGTTTCCCGGCATTGCATAACCTACAAGTCCGCCGACATAAATGTTACCTGATGAGCTTGAAACGTTTATAGTTCCGTCGCTTACTGTGCAGTTTTCTATAACAGCACTTTTACCTTCGCCCTCTACTTTGCAGGAGCCAATAACAGAACCGACATACACAGGCATAGAGACGCTCAGGTTTATTGAAAAATCAGAAAGATTCAGATTCTTTACAGTACCGCCATAGACAAAGCCAAAAAATCCTATGTATTTTGTATCAGCACGATTTATGTAGAAATTGCTTATGGTGTGGCCGTTTCCGTCGAATACTCCTGAGAAACAAGCACTGTATTGAGTTTTTGAAGACTGGAAACCAACCGGTGACCATTTCTGGCCGCCAAGGTCAATATCGTTTGTCAGGACATAGTATGCAGAAGTGTTTTTTGACTGATTTATGTTTCTCGAGAAAAACTCCAGATCCTCTTTGCTTGAAATTTTGTACGGATCTTCCTTGGTTCCGCTGCCCTGGAGAATTTCAACTGAAAAAACCGAGGCAAAGCCTATGTTTTGTTTGTTTTCATCGACGTTTTCGGGAACAGGAGAATCCAATGAAAACTTTTCGGTAAAACCTTCGATGGATAAATGGTAATCGGATATACCTCCGGCGAAAGAACTTGTATTTAAAATAGATAAAATAACTAATATTAAGGATAAAGCAATTGTATAACGTGTCTTTTTCATATCTTGCTACACGGAAAACCGTATTTCCTCCTTTTGCAAAAATACACATTATAATTATACAATAACACAAGTATTTTGTCAATCAGTGTTACAATGATTTTCAATACAAAATTAATATTTTATACTATTGTATTATTTGGGTATATGTGGGATAATTGACACA
>JAZQVQ010000329.1:0-3407 GCA_045631825.1 Eubacteriales bacterium
CTTAGCTTTATCTTCATCCTTTACAAGACCTGTTTCAAGAAGCTCTGCACTGCCGATTATTGACTGTAGGGGAGTTTTCAGCTCGTGACTGACATTTGCTGTGAATTCCTGACGGTTACGCTCCGCAAAAGCTCGGTCGCTAATATCAAAAATGAGGATGATTACGCCTTTAATTTTACCGGATGACTCAATCGGATTAACTGTAAACTGATATTCTGAACCGCTTCTCTGCTCAGTATATTCAGTATGATTACCTTCAAGTGCGTTCCATATTGCATTGCTAATTTTTGTACCACGGTCGTATAAAAGGAAATCGTCACCCTTTATGTCCTTGCTGACATTAAAAATCTTTTTTGCCGCCTGATTCATACTCAGTACCATAGCGTGCTCATCAAGCAAAACAAGGCCTTCGCTCATTGATGCTACCAGTTGTTCAAATTCATCTGATTTTCTGCGAATTGATTCCATCTGACTTTTTATCTGCTTATGTTGTTTCTGAAGCTTTGTAAGTATGGGAGTAAGCTCCTCGTAAGCAACATTATCGGCAGGATGTTCAAGATCAAGCTTCATAAGCGGTTCGGTAACCTGCTTTGCCATTGCGAGTGAAAGCACAATTGCAACAACAGTAGCAACAAGCAGAATTGCAAAAATAGCAGGTGTCATTCCGAATACAAGAGCACCTATTGACATCTGACTTACAGAGATACGAAGAACATCACCGTTTTCAAGCAGTACTGATTCATAATAAGTCTTTTTAGTCAGGGTTTCTGAGTTTCTTGAACTGCTGCCTACGCCTGTTTCAAAGGCCTCAATGATTTCTTCTCTGTCGGCGTGGTTTTCCATTTCAGCAGCATCGATTTGTGTATCGTATAGAACGGTACCATCAGTATCAACAACAGTAAAACGGAACACCGAGGAATCGAAATTCTCAAAATATTCGGTTCCAACCTCATTGACAGCATCTGCCGCAAGAGAAAGCTCTGCCTTAAGCTGATTTATCTGAGAATCATTGAAATAATCGTACAGAAAACTGGTTGCAATACCGATACTTGCAAGAAGAACTACCAGAGCTACTGTAAAGATGGAGCGAAATATCTTTTTTGTCATACTTCATTCTCCAATCTGTAGCCGACACTAATTACCGTTTTAATCTGACCGCCACAGCTGCCGAGCTTCTGACGAAGAGTTTTGATATGCATATCAACGGTACGGGTTTCACCCACATAATCAACACCCCATATCTCACTCATAAGCATTTCTCTTGAAAATACTGTGCCGGGATTTTTTACAAATAACTTAAGTAAGTTAAATTCCTTATGGGTAAGCTCAACCTTCTCACCGTTTGCAAGTACTTTATGCTCTTTTTCATTCAGAGCAATACCGCCCATGGTGATATTGTCGGAAGTTTGCTCTCTGACCGTCCTACGCAGAACGGCCTTTACACGGGCAACCATTTCCATAACACCAAAGGGCTTTACAAGATAATCGTCAGCACCTGAATTAAGACCACTGATTTTGTCCATCTCAGTTCCTTTGGCTGTAGCCATAATAACGGGAATATCTTTATATGAAGACTCTGAACGAAGCTTTTTGAGCACCTCAACACCGTCAAGCTCGGGCATCATAATATCAAGAATAATAAGCTCGGGAGTTTCGCTTTTAAGAGCTTCAAGCATAGAAATACCGTCAGAAAAGCCTCGTGCCTCAAAGCCTGTTTGCTCTAATGTATAAACCTCTATATCACGGATAGTGCTGTCATCATCAACACACCAAATCATAATTTATCCTCCTTTGTGAATGCCTGTAACGGAGAATTCAACCCATTCAGCAATGTTTGTTGCATGATCTCCGATGCGTTCAAAGTATTTTGCTATCATAAGCAGGTCAATGGCATATTCACCGTCTGCATTGTTATCTGTAATCATTTTAATTAAGGTATCTTTCATTTTTCTGAAAGCATTATCAACTATATCATCGTGTTCAAGAACTATTCGGGCAAGCTTAACATCTTGCCTTACATAAGCATCAATACTGTCAGTTACCATTTTACAGGTAGCTTCTGCCATAGATTTAAAATCGGAAATTTCGGCACCTGTTCTTCCGTTGAGAAGTGGAATTATATCTGCAATATCTTCTGCCTGGTCTCCGATTCTTTCCATATCAGTTATCATTTTCAGTGCCGCTGAAACAACACGAAGATCCTTTGCTACCGGCTGTTGCTGAAGCAGAAGTCTTAAACAAATAGCTTCTATTTCTCTCTCCATATGGTCAATCTCTTCACCTCGGGACTTTACTTCTTTTGCTCCTTGAATATCACCATTTAAAAGTGATTTTGTCGCAAAAGCAATTAGCTCCTCACAAAGTGCACCCATATGTATCATCTTTTTATTCAGCAAACCAAGCTGCTCATCAAATCTGCTTCTCATATTATCCGAACCTTCCTGTAATATAATCTTCTGTGCGTTTATCTGCGGGCTGAGAAAATAATTTTTCTGTTTTATCAACTTCAATTAATTCACCAAGAAGGAAGAACGCTGTATTATCGGAAATACGAACAGCTTGTTGCATATTATGAGTTACTATGATTATAGTATATTTTTCTTTTAATTGCAATGCAAGTTCTTCAATTCTGGAGGTTGAAATAGGGTCAAGAGCTGATGTTGGCTCGTCCATAAGTAACACTTTGGGCTCCACTGCAAGAGCACGGCCAATGCATAAACGCTGTTGTTGACCACCCGAAAGGCCAAGTGCATTTTTCTTGAGTCTGTCTTTTACTTCATCCCATATTGCTGCATCTATAAGAGCTTTTTCAACTATTTCATCAAGCTTTACCTTGCTTGTGATTCCGTGTGTACGTGGGCCATAAGCAATATTATCATAAATGCTCATCGGAAATGGATTTGGCTTTTGGAATACCATACCAATATCACGACGAAGCTCATTTACATCTACATCTTTATCAAAAATGTTTTTTCCGTTGTATGAAACTTCACCCTCAATTTTCACTGTTGGGATAAGGTCATTCATACGGTTGAGAGTTTTAAGAAAGGTTGACTTACCACAACCCGAAGGACCGATTAAAGCTGTTATGCTCTTTTCGGGGATTGATATATTTATATTTTTTAAAGCCTGATTTTCGCCATACCATAAGCACAAATCTTTAGCTGTCATTATTTCGCTCATACGCTTCTCCTTTTAGAAAAATGTTTTCCTACCATTGTGGCAGACAAGTTTATAAGTAATGTTAAAATCATAAGAATTGCTGCAATAGCAAAGTCAACACCAAATTCGCCTTCCTCTTTTGCATATACATAAAGTGCTACAGTCAATGTTGCACCGGGACTTGTAAGTCCTTCAAAAACACCGTTAAGAGCATGGGCAAAGCCTGCAGTAAAGAGCAGTGCCGC
>JAZQVQ010000330.1:0-3220 GCA_045631825.1 Eubacteriales bacterium
CCTTGGATTGCCTGTCCTTCAGCGATTAAATCGGGTGGGTATGGTTTATCAAACAAAATAATATTCGTTTTCACGCCATCGCCTCCACATAGCACCAGGACTGAGGCGGTCTTGTAATTTGCCTGCAATTCTTTTTGTTGAAATCGTAATTTTTACACTCGGTGCAATAGTCTGCGTGTTCGCAATGTGGATGGAACTCGCTCAACTCTTTCGGCTTGTCATATCTTTTTGAGCTTATAATAAAGTGTGCATATAAGGGTTTGCCTTTGCTGTATGCTTCTAAAAACTCTATCGGCACGCAACCCAAATCAATATAACCCTCGGGTATCATACTTGTATTCACATACCTTGTAATGCGCCATACCGTATATTCACCGATAACTTTGCCGCAACCACCGTGTTTTTTGGTCTCGTAGCAATAGTGCTTTCCTGTCGGCATAGGTTTTGTTCGCCATTCAACACCTTTTTCTTTAGAAAAAATATTATCGGTATGCGGAGGGTTAATGCTTACCAAAGCAGCCTTCACGTCATCGCCTCCAGACATAACTGATTATTGTTATAAAGCTGATACAAGGTATTGCCAGCTCTGTCAGCAATCATATACGGAAGGAAGATTTCATCCACTCTGACCATTTCGGATTCAAGTATTGCCATCTGAGCATCCACCCAGTCCTTGACAATTCGCCATGCAACACGTGCGGCCTGTTCCTCATCAACCTTAACCTTCTGTTCCTTGAAAACACGGTGAACAGCATCAGTATTTGCGGGAAGTTTAACGCCTCTTATTCCGAATGGTGTTTCAATGCTGAAACATAACGCCTGAGGCTTGCCGCTTTCATCATACTGCTGCATAATCTGTCTCGCACCGTGCCGAACAAGGCAGCCTTGGATTTCACCGATGGTTTTGAAAACATCAATCTTCGTTGTGTAGTTTTTAATCGGCATTGTCAACACTCCTTACGTTTGTACCAAGGCTGAAAGCTTCGGATTTTCTCAAGCAGAGTGCCGGCATTACCGTCAAAGCATATTGCCCTGTCATCGATGTAAACGATTGCCGGAGGCTTTTCTTTACAGATTCGATCAAACGCAATACCGTGTTTCTCAAGATACTGCTGAATGGCAACCTGTCCGACAAAGGATTCGCAACGAGTAGAAACAACAACCACCTCATAGCCTGCCATTCTGATTTCAGCTATGGCTTCCTTTATTCCCTCAACCGGATCATCTGGGATTATGGTCGGTCCTTGCCATCCGCTTTTGTAACTGTGTATTACACCGTCAAAATCAAAAACTACTGTTTTTTTCATTAGTTACACTCCTTTTCTTGAATATCGTATACTCTGTCAAGAGAAACTTTTTCAAGCTTGCCCTTTACTTGAACAATGGCATAACTGCCCCAAAAATTTGAACCTATTTGTATCAAATCGTATCGTGTAGTTTGATATGGGCATTTTTCACAATCTGGTATTGCGTTACAACTATCTGCCATATCATTACACATTCTACAAGTAGATATATGTGGTTTGATTTTGCAAGTCCGCACCAACCCTCAACCTCTCCAATCGTGCCAGACCCTTACCTGCCCGTTAATCCAGGCGGCATCGGGGCGACCGTGTTTTGCAGGCTTATTCAGCCACGCCATAAAGCGAGCATTGCCCTTAAGCTTCTTTGCGATTTTGATATGTGTCCTGTGTCTGAATGCTCTGATTTTTGAAAAGATATATTCATCTTCCCATTTGACCAGGTATGCGTTAAGCTCCTTGCGCTTTATGTAGATTGCCAACACTATAAGCACCACGCTGACATCCATCACTATGCCGGAAAGGAGCTTGCTTATAATCCATAAATACTGTTCGTGCATTTACTCACATCCTTTTAATGCTTCAAATTGTTCCGGGTGCGCGGTGTAATAATCGCTCATTCGGCGTGAGAGGTTTTCACACCATTTATCCTGACAATACTCAAGTTGTTCCGGTGTCAGATTTTCAAACGGTACGGGGTCCTTGTCTCTGTCTAAAATAACAAACATTCTGACCTTCAAGGGTCCTCTCTTTGCCATATAACCATCTCCTTCCTTATCTATTTATTCGGTGTTCTCCCCTGCTTTGCCTGTCCGTGGGATAATCATTCGCCGTCCATCAAAGCTCCGCACTTCGGACAGTAATCGGATTCATAGAATTCTTCAAGCTCTGCATCTCCAGGAGGAGACGTTCTGCAGTTTGAGCAAACTGTAATCCCCGTAACAGAGTCTCTGTCCCAATAGGCGTGAACGATATCAGCATTCTTGAGACCGTCTGTATAGCCTTTTTCGTACTGACCTCGGTCATACCGCAGAGCTTTTTCAAGCTCTTCTTTATCGACATTCACACCGACATCAAGCACCGCCCTGTATATCATATCATCAGTTTGCTTAGCACACTCTGATGCTGTCTTTTCTATCAGAGAGTTAATCGGATTCTCAGTCATAGTCAAAGACATTGGCGATATGTAGTTAAAGCACCTGCCCCAAAACTTTTTAGCCATTGTCAGCACCTCTTTTCTTATCTGATTTCACCTGTTTGTTATACTTTTCCTGCAACTCTTCATCAGAATATATTCCGAGTTCTTTTAATTTCTGCACTGCTTCTGCGTTCTCTGCAAGCATCGGGTCATCAAGGCTCATTTGTATCATTGTTGCCACTCCTTTTGTTGCTGTTCTTTCAACCAAGATGGGATTTCATCCTCTTCTGCATAATTAACTCCGATTACAAGTCTGTTGCTCGTATCTATCTCATATTCCATATTGATTCCTACCATATTAAAGCAACACCGCTTGCACCTTGTCGGACGTAGCTCACCAAAATCTTCATCGAAAAAGCATCCACAATTACTACAGATTAAACCACCGCCCTCGCAAAGCCACCATTCTGCCTCATTCGGCAATGTTGTCACTCCTTTTTTGCTTCCAAATAATCTCCTATTAAATCAACCAAAAATGAAATTAACGCAAGCGACAGAAAAATAACTGTAAAAGCTGCTATGATTGCAAAAACAACTGTCAAGATTCCGAGAAATAGATTTATAAAAAATGAAAACATCAAACCTCACCCGCCAATTCTTTTATAAGCTCATCAAATTCATCTTCTGCGAAAACAAGATAGCCAACATCCCACTCCATACATATCGTTTTAAGTCGATACACAATCTTCTCAAGCAATTCAGATTTGATTTCCATTTCGCT
>JAZQVQ010000331.1:0-5035 GCA_045631825.1 Eubacteriales bacterium
CAACAGCGTTCTTCTATGGTAAGATGTTTGTAGCTCATATAAATCCTCCTTGGTTTTTGTTTTGTGGCAATTACATTATACCATGGATTTATATGGGCTTCCCTTTTTATTTACTGTTGCACTTGATAGTATAACTCACCAAGACTAAAATAAAAAAACGTCCGTACGGACGTTTTTTGACTATTTACCCTCAAGCATATCGACAAACTTGTTTGCTTTTTCCAGAATTTCCTTGTCGTGTCTGAAATTTAGAAGCCCGAGTGCCTCATCATACGTTAAAAGATGATACTCGGATATTTCACGGATGTTCATTTTAATATCGCTTGTTGCAAACTCAGCAAGAAAATATATTGCCTTTTTTCTGATAAATCCGTTTATAAAATAGTTGTACGAGTGCCTGAAGCCGTCTATAAGGTTTGCCTTTACTCCCGTCTCCTCGTACACCTCACGAAGAGCAGTCTGCTTTTCGTTTTCCCCGTGCTCTATGTGCCCTTTTGGAAAACCGATGTGCCCGGAAATGTTTGTTATGAGTATAAACTTGCGTATACCGTCGGTCTTGGTGTACAGAACAGCACCGCAACTCTTTTCATAAAGGCAAATGAAACGATAACGACTGAGTGGAAGCTTTTTTGAGAACATTGACTCAAGCTTTGGCTGGTAGAAAATAATGCCCTCGGGCGATGCAATAAGTATATCTTGCTCTCTTTTTGTATCGTGGGCAACTGCGATAATCTGTACAACTGCGTTTGAAAGAGGTTTGTTTTCTCCGACAATATAAATACTTCTTTCCCTACCGTCAACCTCTGCTCTTGCACAGTTCAAAACGCCGGCGAACCTTTTACCGTTGTACAAATTATATGTTCCCGTGACACAGACGGACAATGTACTGCCAAGTACATTCTTGTAACTTTTTGCCACAGCAAAATCATTTGAATTTGACATTGTGAAAACCTATCCTTACGTCCTTGCACAGTTTTCGTGTGCAGAACAAAATATGCAACCGTTCTGTTTTTTATGCAAAACGATTTTAACTGGTAACAGTATAACACAAAAGGTTAATTTAATCAACAGTAAATTTTACAAAATTTTCATTTTTCACAATTTTATGTATCATCAAGCACAAAATTAGCAAAGTATGTCTTGAATTGGTGTTAAAAATATGATATACTGTCAAAAATTGTATTGATAAACAAAGTGGGGGTGCATATGAAAGTATTTTTAGTAATATTGGCAATCCTTGTTTTGTTGTTTTTGGCAGTTTTGTTTTTAAATGTCGGTATCGAGATAAAGCATAACAAAAAACTCAAGATTTTTTTTAGAGTATCTTTTCTGAAGTTTGATTTAACTCGACAGAAAAAACAAAAAAAGTGTAAGATTCAAAGCCTTGAGACGTATATAAAGAAAAATCAAAAGAATAAAGAAAACACAAGACCGGAAGAAAATACATTGAAAGACACAGGTCTGGCTCAATTAAACTCCGAGAGTGCTCAGACCGGTCAAAATGACCAAGACCTGTCAGACAGTGAAAAAACAACGGCACAGCCTGAAAAATCGGTTCAGATGCAAAAGGTGTCGGACATAAAAGAGGCAATTTCAAATTGCCACAACGCTGAAAAATCAACCAAAGTGTCGATTGGCGAAAAAGTGTCGTTTGTAAGTCAGATTGTAAAGACTGTTTTTAACGGCTTTGGAAAGTACGCGACAATAAAAATAAAACAGCTTGGTATAACGGCTTGTCGCAGGGAAGCATCACAGACTGCGATGGAATATGCTTTTTGGAACGTAACCGCAAACAATCTTGTGACACTGGCACGGGAATACAGAATGTTTAAAATAAGCAAAGGCGTCCCGACGGTTATGTGCGATTTTATCGGAGACGATTGTGTTCCTAAATTTTTTGCAGACATACGTATTTCCGTATATGTCTGGCAGGCTCTTTTGTGTGTTGTAAAACCTTTGAAATATACCAAAAACAGTAATAACAAAAGTGGAAAGGTGGAAGTAAAAAATGGCTGAAAAGAGCATAGAAGAAGTTGTAAAAGAGGCCCTTGAAAATGTACGTTCACTTGCAGATACTCAGACGGTTATAGGAGAGCCCATAAGCATTATGGGTTCAACGACAGTTATACCCGTTTGTAGAATTTCAGTAGGACTCGGACTTGGCGGTTCAAGCTATGGAAAGGTTGCAAACCACGGTGCAGGCGGAGGCTCCGGCGTTACTGTTACTCCTATTGCTTTTCTTGTCATCAGAGACGACGGAGAGACAAAGGTGCTCAATCTTGGAGAAAATTCCGGATACGCAAATCCGAGCATAACCGGTTTTGTAAATGAAATTGACGGGGTACTTGACAAAGCTCCCGACATCATAGAAAAAGTTAAAGGTTTGTTTTCCAAAAAGAAAACAGAAATGCAGTGAGTTTTATGAATAAAGAAAAAAATCAATCGAAAAGAGCTTTGAGGTTTATCTTAGAGAACTCAAGACCGCTAAAGCATATGCTGTTGTTTTCGATTTTCTTAACGGCGTTTTCAGCTTGCTTCGGGACAGTAAACGTACTTGTAACAAAAGTTCTCATAGACAGTGCACAGGACGGAATATATGACAGACTTGCAAGGTTTGCCGTGATATTTGTAGCTATTTCTGTTTTGCAGATTGGTATGTTTATGTTTTTGAGATATATAAATGAAAAATGCAAAGCAAGGCTTGAAATGGTAATGAAGAAAAGGATTTTCGGCGAAATTCTTGTAAAGGAATATCCGTCTGTAAGAAATTACCATTCAGGCGAACTTATAAATATGCTCACGGGCGATATCGGTGTAATATCCGATGCAGTGACAACTCTTCCTACAAGCATAGCGTCGGTGATTGTACGGCTTGTATGTGCATTTTGCGTTCTTGTGTATATGCAGTGGCAGTTTGCACTAATATTTGCTTTTGCAGGGATTTTTATATATTTTACAACACGTTTTATGCGTGAGAGAATCAAAGACTGTCACAAGCAGGTGCAGAAAAAGGACGGTATAGTGCGTTCGTTCTGGCAAGAAATTATAGAAAATCTGCTTATTGTCAAAGCATTTCGTGCAGAGGAGCGTTCAGACGAAAAGGCGACAGTTTTTTTGAAAGATCACTACAAAGCACGTCTTGATAAGGCGTTGTTTGGTTGCTTGTCCACGGGTTCCAACCACGCACTTATGAGAGCTGGACATATTTTTTCGCTTATTTATTGTTCAGTAAAGCTTATGAACAGACAAATGTCGTTTGGCTCGCTTACTGCAATAAATCAACTGGTCGGTCAGGTTCAACAGCCGTTTAACAGCCTGTCCGGAATTATTCCGAAGTATTATTCGGCAATTTCAAGTGCCGAAAGACTTATGGAGCTTTTTGACATTGAAAACGAAAAAGATTCGGGCGTAAAAATTGACGGAGACATTTCGCAGTATTACAAAAAGTTTGAGTGTATACGTGTAAATTCGCTTGATTTTTCATACAACGATACGAGCGAAAAGGTGCTTGAAAACGTAGGTCTCGAAATCAAAAAAGGCGATTTTATTTCCATTATGGGGGATTCCGGCATAGGGAAAAGTACATTATTCAAATTGCTTCTGAACATATATTCTTTCCAGAATGGAAGTATAGATTTTGTTTTCGAGGACCGAACAATAGGGGTATGCCCCGAGATGCGAAAATTATTTGCATTTGTTCCCCAGGGTAATCTTCTCTTTTCGGGAAGTCTGCGTGAAAATCTTACGTTTTTGTCACAGCAAAAGACGGACGAAGAAATTTTCAGAGCACTTTCAATCGCTTGTGCTGATGGTTTTGTAAACGAGCTTGAAAACAGACTTGACTCTACTATAGGAGAGGGTGGTGTCGGGCTTTCCGAAGGTCAGCTTCAAAGACTTGCAGTTGCAAGGGCATTACTTTCCGACAGTCCTATTCTGCTTCTTGATGAGGCAACAAGTGCTCTTGATGAAAAGACTGAGGCACAGATGCTAAGCAATATAAAGAGCCTGACAGACAAGACCTGCCTTATCGTTACTCATAAAAAGGCAGCTCTTGACATTTGTACACGTCATTTTGTGGCTCCTGATTTCACCGAAAAGGCATAGGGGTTTTCTCTTTTCTCCTTTCTCTTTTTTCTCCTACTTTCTTAGAAAGAAAGTAGGCAAAGAACTTTTAATGTTTAGGTTTATTTGCCTTGGCTTTCATCTTCTTAGTCTGTGTTTTCTATAAGTTTATTTTTCCACTTCCGCGAAGGAGCTTTATTCCTCTTAGTCGGTTTTTTGCTGACCGCAGCAAATACCACCCGCTATCCGCGGGGGAGTTACTTTTCTCGTCGCCGAAAAGTAACCAAAAGCCTCCCCAGACACCTACGGTTTCTGGGTATTTCCCTTTGGTGTAAATTTTACAAGACGTTTGGAAAAAGTTTTTGCTTAAATTTCGTAAACTTTGTTTTTACGTCAAACAAATACCGCCAAACTGTCTTGATCTTGAATCAAGGTTGTTTGAGATTAGTAGGAAATTTTTGTTTTTTAAAAGCGTAATTTATACTTTGTATTCTTTGTTTGATGTAATCTAAATTTGTATACAACCCATATCCGAGCCGTAGGCGAGGATAGGAGAATTTTCGGCAGAATTTACAGGAGTACGTAGAGAGCAAACGAAGTTTTGTTGAAAGCTCTCCCGAAAAGCTCCGTGACAAGTGGAGGGTGCAAGGATTGTACGTGGGTGCACTCTGCACGAGGATCTTCGAGGGGATTAAAGCATCATAGGAAAAAGCCCGACACTAATAAAGGGAAGTCCCCAGAAACCGTAGGTTTCGGAGACGACTTTTGGTTACTTTTCCTCGTGCGGAAAAGTAACTCCCCCGCGGATAGCGGGCGCATTTGCTGCGGTCAGAAAAAATCGACTAAGAGGAAGAAAGCTCCCCCGCGGAAGTGAAAAATTCCCGCTTAACAAAAAACAAACTAAGAAGAATAAAACTTCCCTTACACCTTTTCAAAAACTTCCTCTAAACCAAAAACAATATTAGAAGATGAT
>JAZQVQ010000332.1:0-1956 GCA_045631825.1 Eubacteriales bacterium
TGCAACAGCAAAGTATGGTAACTGGAGTAGAAAAGTACACAAAGCCGAAATAGAAACTATTAATGACAAAGAGTATATCACTTACTATGACCCACATGGCAGTGTTATTACAAGAGAGGCGATGCCGTCTTATGATTTTCCAGAGTTTGAATATGAACCTACTGACCCCTCATCTTCCGCTCCCGACAAACCTAACGTTGAAAAACTCGACTATTCTGACTACTATGATGAAATCCTCTCGGACAAACAGAAAGCTCGAAAACACTACGAAGAGGAAAACGACAAACTTCAGCGTGAATTAGAACAGGCTATTGAAGACAAGAATCTTGAAGAGGTTGATAGAGTTGCTGAACTCATCAAGGACAACAACGCCGAGGCTGTTAAACAGTTAAATTCTCAACTTAGCACCTCTCAAAAAACGTTAGATGACGAAATTCTTCCCCTTATTTATGGTATTGCTCCCGAGCTTCAAATCGAAGGCGGATGGGATGCTGTTTCGGATGTTCAAAAAGAAGCAATTCGCGAAAAGTATAAGAAGGCTATTTTAGACGAAAACAATCGTTGGGAACAGCAATCGTATAATATATTGTCCAAAAATGGAAATAAACAAACCGAGGCATATAAACAAGCTGAGGCTGAGCATAAGAAAACGATTGAGAGTTTAGAATACGAGTCTGATATGTTTGACCAACTTGTAGATTCTGCTGATTCATATGTTGAGGATATGAAAGAAATCCCCGACTTAATGGACGAGTGGAACGATAAAACCAAGGAGACGGTTGAAAAACAAATCAATTCTATCGACGACGTATTTTCAGAATACAAACGCCACATAGATAGACAGACCGATGAGCTTCAAAAACAAGCGGACGCCTATGACATTCTTATAAACAAGGCACAGGCAAGAGCCGACGCTGAGAAATCGATGTACGACAGCCTCAGAAATGTACGACAGCTTCAGCGTGACATTTCAAAGGAACTTGCAACAAATAAAGCTCTTGGCGAATATCTTGATAAAGACACGAAGAAGCTACTTTTCAACGATGGCGATTACAACAAACTGTCAAACAAGTTATCAGGCATATCTTCGGACATTGCAGGTCTGGGTGTTTGGTATGAAAATCAAATAAACTCTTTAACAGATGAAAACTGGTATTTAGAGGAATCTATAACCAAGGAATATGAACGTCGTCTTGCAATGAAAGAGAAGGAATATGAAATTGCAAGAGCCGAGCTTGACCTTGAAAAAAAGAAGCAAGAACTCAACAATATTCTTAACGAAAAGAATATCCGTATGCTCACAAGAGATGCTCAAGGAAATTACAAATGGGAGCAGGTTCACAATGTTGAAGAAGCTTCAAGAGTGGTTGGTGAAATTGCAGAGCTTGAAGGTCAGATTTCGGAAACAAGACTTCAGGCTTATGAAGACTCTATTGTTAATCAAAAACAAGCGGAAGCTGATGCTTTAAGTGCAGAAAAATCCGCACTTGAAATGCGAATTAAACTAATAAACGAAGAGACCGAGGAACTTGCTAAAGCTGTTGAAGACATTACAGACCCACTTGTTGATTTTAGGGATTTAGTGAAAACTCTTAATGCAAAGCTTGGTGTGACCATAGAATCTAAAACGAATAGCGGTGGCTCGGGTTCTATTATAAAAGGAAGAAAGTCGGGCAATAGTTTTTCACAAAGTGCTGGTTCGGTTAACTACATTGCAAGTGTTGATTATTCCGATGCAATAGCTACGGCTGAAGCAGCGGGAGATTATGAGTATGCAGCAACACTTGAACGTCAAAGAAACGCAAAGATTGATGGCGAAGGTCTCGATGAGAAAAAAACATACAAATACAACTCTTTCGACCAAGGCGGTTCTGCGTTTGGCAAGGGCTTTTTGTTTAAGGATACTAATTTTGAGGAACTTGTACTTGACCCTGTGCAGACGGATTACTTTAAGAA
>JAZQVQ010000333.1:0-5304 GCA_045631825.1 Eubacteriales bacterium
CCAATACATAGAAAAAACGGCTTTTCGGCCGTTTTTTCTACTTTTTAGTTACAGTGAAATTATTTTTAAAATTTCTCTTCTGTTATTTCTTTTTTGTATGGTCTGTGCATTTTGCTACAGCCCCCTTTCTGCTTTTTATTAGTCCTCGATTGTAACAGATTTCATCTTCTGCTGCTGTCTTGGTCTGTCACTTCTGTCGGTATCAACTGTTGCAATCTCGTCAAGTGTGTCAAAACCATCGACAAGCTTTCCGAATGCAGCATACTGTCCGTCAAGGTGAGGTGCATCCTCGTGCATAATAAAGAACTGGCTTCCTGCAGAATTGGGGTTCATACTTCTTGCCATAGAAATAACGCCTCTTGTATGCTTTAAGTCATTCTTTACGCCATTTGCCGCAAATTCACCCTTTATTGTATGTCCGGGGCCACCGCAGCCTGTTCCGTCGGGATCGCCACCCTGAATCATAAAGCCCTCGATAACTCTATGGAAAATAAGTCCGTTATAAAAATCCTTTTTTGCAAGATTTACAAAGTTTTCAATAGTTATCGGTGCAATTTCGGGATACAGCTCAAGTGTCATTGTTTTACCATTATCCATTGTAATTACAGCTTTCATACAAAACATCCTTTCATATTTCAAAAGTTTCAAAAAGGACGGCAACTTCTGCCGCCCTTTTATGTTTTTTGTTTTTACTCTTGTTTGTTCGTTTATTCGTCGTCTTTTTCGTCGTCGATACCAAACGCTCTGGTAAGCGAATCAAGAACTGCCTTTTCATCATCGCTGAGTGGCTCGTCATCGCTAAAATCGTCGGTTTCATCAACATCGATATCAACATCAACATCGTCGTTGTCGCTCATAACACTATCGTCTCCGCCAACGAGATTTGCAAGGCTTGAAGCAAAGTCATACTTTCCTTCCGGCTCTTTCTGTTCAACTTCAAGTGTCTTACCCTCGGCATCTGTAACCTCTATGTTTCTATACATAGACATACCTGTACCTGCCGGGATAAGCTTACCGATAATAACATTTTCCTTAAGACCGATAAGCGGGTCAACCTTACCCTTGATTGCAGCTTCCGTGAGAACCTTTGTAGTTTCCTGGAAGGATGCAGCAGAAAGGAAGGACTCAGTTGAAAGCGATGCCTTGGTTATACCAAAGAGCACGGGCGAGCTTGTTGCAACCGCTATACCAACTTCGCCTTCATCAAGACGCTTCTGGATAGCAGCATTCTTTTGCTCGAATTCGGAAATATCAACAAGCGAGCCGATAAGCATATCGGTAGAGCCTGGATGCTCGATTTTAACTTTTCTTGTCATCTGACGTGCGATAACTTCTATATGTTTATCGTTAACGTCAACACCCTGAAGTCTATATACACGCTGAACTTCTTTAAGAATATAACTGTAAACCGCATCAAGTCCGTTGATTCTGAGAATATCAGCAGGGCTGATGTTACCCTCTGTAAGACTTTCACCTCTTGTAACAGTATCACCGTCGGAAACAACCATTCTCGTTCCGTAAGGAATGAGGTATGTCTTTTCCTCGCCGGAGTCACTTGTGAGTTTAACGTGTCTTGCCTTCTTATCTTCAACAATACTTATTGTACCGTCAAAGTCTGCAACTGTACTTGTCTTCTTCGGGCGTCTTGCTTCAAAGAGTTCTTCAACTCTCGGAAGACCCTGTGTAATATCGTTACCTGCAACACCACCCGAGTGGAATGTACGCATGGTAAGCTGTGTACCGGGTTCACCGATTGACTGAGCGGCGATAATACCTACAGATTCACCTATGTTTACAGGTGTGCCTGAAGCAAGGTCTGCACCATAACAATGCACACAGGCACCATGTCTTGCATGGCAGTTGAGAACTGAACGCAGATGTACTCTTTCGATACCTGCCGATACGATTTTCTCAACCTGAGCTTCATTGAGCATTGTATTATCTTTTGCGATAATTTCATCTGTCTGCGGGTTTACTACATCCCCGATTGTATATCTGCCGAGAAGTCTGTCAGACAGCGGCTCGATTATTTCGTTGTTATCTCTGATTGTTTCAACCCAGATACCTGCTTTATCACCGCAATCTTCTTCACGGATAATTACATCCTGAGCAACGTCAACAAGACGTCTTGTAAGGTATCCTGAGTCTGCTGTACGAAGAGCGGTATCCGCAAGACCTTTACGTGCACCACGTGCGGCGATAAAGTATTCCAAAATATCAAGGCCTTCACGGAAGTTTGCCTTGATAGGAAGTTCGATTGTCTTACCCGAGGTAGATGCCATAAGACCACGCATACCTGCAAGCTGTCTTATCTGCTTTATTGAACCTCTCGCTCCGGAATCTGCCATCATCTTAATCGGGTTGAATTCGTCAAGGTTTGCCTGAAGCGCATTGGTAACGTCCTTTGTTGCATCTTCCCATACCTTGATGACTCTCTCTCGTCTTTCCTCGTTGGAAAGCATACCACGCTTATACATCTTGGATATAACTTCAACCTGCTTTTCGCCCTCTGCGATGATAACCTTCTTCTGCGGAGGAACTGTCATATCGTAAACAGAGATTGAAATTGAGCCCTTTGTCGAATACTTATAGCCCATTGACTTGATTTCGTCAAGAACTTCTGCTGTCTTTGAAATGCCGTGATATTTGATACAGCGGTCGATAATCTGACCAAGCTCATCCTTGGTTACAACGAAGTTGATTTCGAGGTCAAGCTCGTTTTCTTCGTTTCTTTCAACAAAGTGCAAATCCTGAGGAATCTGCTGGTTGAAAATAAGACGCCCGAGTGTTGCGTTTATTATACGTGACTTTGTTGTTCCGTCAGGCATTTGCTTGGTTGCTCTCACCTTGATAGGAGAGTGAAGTCCAAGTTCACCTACAGAGTAAGCCATCATTGCTTCATCGAAGTTTCTGAATGTGCGATAAATTTCGTTTCCGTCTTCGTCTACAGTAACATCACCCGGCTCGCCGTGCTTAAGAAGTGTAAGGTAATACGAACCGAGAACCATATCCTGAGACGGAACAGTCACAGCGTGTCCGTTTACGGGCTTTAAGAGGTTGTTTGCTGAAAGCATAAGGAATCTTGCCTCGCTCTGAGCCTCAGCCGAAAGCGGAACGTGTACAGGCATCTGGTCACCGTCAAAGTCTGCGTTAAACGCCGTACAAACAAGCGGATGGAGCTTGATTGCTCTACCCTCTACAAGCACAGGCTCAAAAGCCTGAATTGAAAGCCTGTGAAGTGTAGGAGCACGGTTGAGAAGAACGGGGTGGTCTTTGATTACGTGCTCAAGTGCGTCCCAGACCTCGTTATTTACCTTTTCAACCTTCTTTTTTGCATCTTTAACGTTTCCTGATTTTCCTGTCTCAACAAGTCTCTTCATTACGAAGGGCTTGAAGAGCTCAAGTGCCATTTCCTTAGGAAGTCCGCACTGATAAATCTTAAGATCAGGACCTACAACGATAACAGACCGTCGGGAATAGTCAACACGTTTTCCAAGCAGGTTCTGTCTAAAGCGTCCCTGCTTACCTCTGAGCATTTCAGAAAGCGATTTTAACGGTCTGTTATTAGGACCTGTAACTGCTCTTCCGCGTCTGCCGTTATCGATAAGTGCGTCAACTGCTTCCTGAAGCATACGCTTTTCGTTTCTTATGATGATTTCAGGGGCATTAAGCTCCATCATCTTTTTAAGTCTGTTATTTCTGTTTATAACTCTGCGGTAAAGGTCGTTAAGGTCACTTGTTGCAAAGCGTCCGCCATCGAGCTGAACCATCGGACGAATATCCGGCGGTATAACGGGAATGGCATCGAGAATCATCCATTCGGGCTTGTTGCTTGAAAGTCTGAAAGCTTCAACAACCTCAAGACGCTTTATGATTCTTACCTTTTTCTGACCGACAGCAGTATCAAGCTCTGCTTTGAGCTGTGCAGAAAGCTGTTCGCAGTCAATTTCAGAAAGAAGCTCTTTAATTGCTTCAGCACCCATACCTACGCGAAAATCTTTTCCGTAATACTCGTATGCCTTCTGATATTCCTGCTCGGTGAGAAGCTGTTTCTTTTCAAGACCTGTTCCCTCACCTGGATCAATTACTATATAGTTTGCAAAATACAATACCTTTTCAAGCATTCTCGGAGAGATGTCCAGAAGAAGTCCCATTCTTGACGGAATTGCTCTGAAGTACCAGATATGCGACACAGGACAAGCAAGTTCAATATGTCCCATTCTCTCGCGTCTTACCTTATTTGTGGTAATTTCGACATGGCACTTTTCGCACACTTTTCCCTTATAGCGAACTCTCTTGTACTTTCCGCAGTGACACTCCCAGTCCTTAGTCGGACCAAAGATTTTTTCGCAGAAAAGACCTTCTCTTTCGGGCTTTAAGGTTCTGTAATTTATTGTTTCGGGCTTTTTTACTTCACCGTATGACCACGAACGGATCATATCGGGCGACGCAAGTCCGATTTTTATAGCGTCAAATTCATTGCGTTCGTTTTGTCCCATTAGCTTTAATATCGCTCCTTTTCGTAAATTATCGAGCCTTATTCGCCAAGGTCGTCGGGGTCTGTTGTTTTATAGAACTCATCGTCACTTTCAAAGGTATCGTCGAATTCTTCCGATTCATCTTCAAGCAATTCGCCGTTTTCGTCCTCGAGATAGAAGCCGTCAAAATTCTGACCCTCTCTTACATTTTCACCAAGGTCCTCAGGGATAACATTTCTCATTCCCTCAATTTCCTCTGCACTGCTGTCTTTAAGAGTAATTTCATTTCCTTCGTTGTCAAGAACTCTTACGTCAAGTGCAAGAGACTGAAGCTCTCTTATAAGAACCTTAAATGATTCGGGGACACCCGGTGTCGGTATATTCTGTCCCTTTATTATGGATTCGTATGCCTTAACACGTCCTATAACGTCGTCGGACTTGACTGTGAGTATTTCCTGAAGTGTGTATGCTGCACCATATGCTTCAAGTGCCCATACTTCCATTTCACCGAATCTCTGTCCTCCAAACTGTGCTTTACCACCGAGAGGCTGCTGCGTGATCAATGAGTATGGTCCTATTGAACGGGCGTGCATCTTGTCGTCGACCATGTGGTGCAGCTTCAGCATGTAGATGTAACCCACTGTAGCCTTCTGGTCGAACGGCTCGCCTGTCTCGCCGTCATAAAGCTGAACTCTACCGTTCTCCGGCAATCCGGCTTTCTTCATATATTCATTGATTTCATCCAATGTGGCACCGTCGAAGATAGGTGTAGCGAACTTCAGTCCGAGCTCGTGACCTGCCCAACCGAGTACTGTCTCGTAAATCT
>JAZQVQ010000334.1:0-6946 GCA_045631825.1 Eubacteriales bacterium
ATTCAAAAAATTCCCTATTAATGCAAAGTTAAAACCGTTAATAGCGGATTTTGTCAAAGGGAAAAGAGATAAAGAACCTCTTTTTAAATCATATTGGGGGCATCGTATTAACAGAATTAATGCATATTATATCCTGCGTGATGCCTGCAAAGCCGTAGGACTTCACGAAAATGTCGGAACTCATACAATGAGAAAAACTTTCGGCTATCACCACTATAAAAAATACAAAAATATTGCATTATTACAAAAGATTTTCAACCATTCATCTCCGCAGATAACCCTGAGTTATATTTGCATAGAACAAGATGAAATTGACGAATCTTACAATAACTTTATTTTATAACCCCAAACACTCTCTAATAAACGATTTTGCATTACATTTTTATTGATTACATTTTATTTATTATGTAATTTATAAAACTCAAAAATTTAAAATTTTGCTATTATATTTGAATTTCCAATTTCGGATTTAAATTTTCAAAAGTTAATGTAGCAGACAAAATTTGCCAAAGCAATCCGCCGAATGGCTATTATTTCGGCAAAAAAATTTTGCATTACTTTTTAAATAAAATGTAATCCAAAAAAGGAAGTAAAAAATGTATAAGCACAAAGCAACTATGACAGATCGCAGACATCAAATCTTATTTTTAATAGCAAAAGGTTATAACAATAAGCAAATCGCAAGAAAAATGGGATTGTCGATATCAAATACAAGAATGCAAAAATGGCGTTTGTATTGTTATCTTGGTGAAATTCATACTGCAATTGATGCGGTTTATATGGGATTACAGATGGGTTTATTACGGGAAGCGGATTTAGCAGAACCGATAAGAGAGGAAATCTATGACAACGAGGCACAAAAACAGATGTTCCGTTATGCTACGCCATAAAGAAAAATCTATGGGCAAGTACAGACCGACACAAACAGTATTTTATGAACTGCAAAAAGAGTTAGAGCCTTATAGAGTGCTTTATGAAAAAGCAAAAACAATTGAAGGAAATTTTTATATTGTTCTTAAACAGGAAGAAGTAAAAATCGGAACTTATAAAGTACCTGAAAATTTTTTACTTTATATAGGGAAAAAACTTGAACAATATAAATCACTCCCTGAACCTTCAAAAAATGTCCGTTGTGTAGAAACAGGACAGATTTTTAGAAACGCAGCCGAAGCGAGCAAATGGGCTGCTTTTGTTCATGAATGTTATTATTGCAACAGTTCTTTAATAAAACAAGCCTGTCGGGGTAAACAAAAAACCTCATACGGATATCATTGGGAGTTTGTTAAAAAGTAGATTTTCAACCTGAATAATTTTAGATTAAAAACCTATAATTCTATGTGTTGTTTAATATACGGATCACAAAGAGATTTATCCATTTTTACGTTAGAACATGCGATTTCTTCAATAAGGCTGTTATACAACCCTTTTATACTTATATAACTCTTTCTGTCACCGTAAGTAAACGGATCAACTATATAATTTTGTGCTGACCAATCAATCGTGAGTAAGTATTCATTTTTATTTGAACCTGCTCTGTAAATATCAGCAATAAGAGCATCATTACCCGCTGCGGATTTTTCGTGCCGGAGTAATAATACATCATCAACACCGTTGTTCTTTAAATCTTTAATATGCTTAAATATTTTAGATTTTGCATTTTTAGGAGCTTTCTTTATGGCATTCAATGCTTCTCCGCTTGCATATACCTTTGTGCCAAAAGTTGTATTGTTTTTGTTTATCCCCTGTATTTGCATTTTTTATTCCTTAAATTCATTTAGACTGCCCCATATAAAAAGGAGCAGTCCTTATGTATTCTATGCATAAATAAATCTCAGATTCTTACAGAACCCCTGTGCTCCGCCGAACTTTTCAGAAAATACTCCTCTGAAAACGCCTTTTTCTTTAATTGCCGCCATAAGTGCATTTTGTGCACCTTCTACATTTTTGTTTAATGAGAAGAATTTATTTATGATAACAGGAATTACTTTTTGTTCGGTGAGTCCCATTTCAGCTAATTTCGCTTTGTATATTTCTTCATCTGTTTTTATGTATTTTTTGCCCCGCCCTCCGATATAATGGAAATCCGCATATGATATGTTATATTTCCGGCATATTTCACTCGCTAAAGCTTCTGCCCTGTCCCAAAGTGCTTTATCTGTTCTTCCGCCGTCTACATATTGTTTGAACAGTTTATCATATTCTTTATCGGCTTTAATAATCTCAGGCATTGTTTTAGCTTCATCCGATGTCATATCTTCAACCGCATCCATTGCTCGGTCAGTGAAGATTTCGGCAACGGCGTGTACTTTTGCATATGGGCTTATGTTTCTGTAATCAGCTTGAGGCTCAATAGCCATTAAAACTCTTTGACGCATTCTGCTTGTACCTTTTACTCCGTCATCATAGATAAAACTGTCTATAGGCGAATGTTCCGAATAAGTGAGGTAATCTCCCAAACTTCTGTCTAATAAACCGTAACCGCCTTTTGGCATTACTTTTCTTTTACCTTCTGTTAGGTCGTTCAAATAATCACTCATGGGTGTCATTTTATCGGCAGCCATATTTTTTCTTGCCTGAACTCTTTTATTTATTTCAATAACGTCACGGTTATTGGTTCTTGTAAGCCTGTCCATAAATTCATAATCGCCGAGGTATCTTTTTTCTCCGCTATCCCATACTAATTCATCCATAATTTGAACAGCACTTGTATTATCTTTTTCTGTTACCGAAGGATGGAGTTCTGAAAGCATTTTGCTTTCCCATTCTTGTCTGCGTGCTTCTTCCATCATATCCAATCCTGTTTCATAATGCAGAGGCTGTGCTTTTAATAAATCATGAGATACCTGTCTTTGCACAACGGCCTTAAATGTATCTGTATAAATACCGCTTACTCTTCTGTTGAATTCCTCTTTTGGAATATCGTTTATGTGTTTCTTTCTCAAATCTGCCGTAAGTTCACGAGTTTCCGTTTCCAACTCGATAATATCGGCTCTGATAGGTTTACCTGTCTCTTTGTCTGTTAAGACTACATTTTCTTTTAATACTTTTGCACCAAAGTTGGTGTTGTTAAATTTGTAATTGTTGTTAATTGCTTGTACTTTCATTTTTTACTCCTTAAATTATTATCCATTTATATTAAACCCCGTAAAAAAATTTTTTGCTAGGGTAATATTATAAAATTAATAAATAAATTATATGTAATATAAACAATCTAAAAATTCAGGTTTTTGAGTTTGATAATACTTTAAAAGCTGTTGTTCATCTTTAATATCAAGAATTTTACGATAAACTTTATCCAATGATGAATAACTCATAGGATGAGCATACTTGTCCGGAGCCGCATAAATATATATACCTTCATTAGGATTATATTTAAATTTATATTCAAGATAATTTTTTATACGTTGAAAAATATTCCCATCAATCTTTTTGAACGGTTTTCTGATTCGTGCCATTGAATATGGTTCTACACCTTCCCCCAATATGCCTGTACCATAGTCTACCACTACAGGATATGTTGCAAAATCAACAAATACATCATTTTTTGTGCAATAATTCTGTATAATTTTATTTTCTTTAAATGCATCAATAAGTTTCTTTTCAGGTTCACTAAGCAGTTTACCGAAATCACCTAAATAACGGGTTTTTAATATATGCCCGAAAGTAAGTGAATTATTTTGTCTGCTATTGTTGACTGGCTGTATTTGCATTTCATACCCCTTAATTATTTAAGATTTTTTGAACTTCAGATAATTTATGTGCTTTATTTACAGCTTTTTTTATTGCATTAACAATAAACCATGAATATGATACAGGGCTATAAGAATATTTAGCATCATCACCCACATCTATAATAAGTTGAGTGTATTTAACGTTAGGAGCATTAAGCCTGATTGGGAATTGTTCTGTCCTAATATTTACATCAATAGAATCATTTTCAGCAAATTTGGCAAGTTTTTCAAAATTTTTTGTCCCCCTTCTTGATAAATATTCCGATAAAAACTTTTTTGCTTCAGGTGTGGTTTTGACTGCCATCCCGAAATTCTGATTGCTATTGTTGACTGCCTGTACTTGCATTATTCATACCCCTTAATTATTCTACATCAAATTTATTCTAACACAATGGTTTGGGAGTGGGTTTAGAATATTACTTAAAGACTCCCTCGAAAAAATCAAAATTAGAGCTATCTAATATTTTTTTTGCGTTATATTGTTTTACATCCTTTGCACTATTACCAAATATTTTCTGTAATTGTATATCCAATGAATATTTTGTAAATTTTAGATACGATTTAATGGGGTCTTTAAATTTTTTTTGTAATGCCCAATTTGCATCTTTGCTTGCTTTATCAGTACAAATCAATATTACATCCGGATTGTAATTTAACATAAGATTTGCACTACAATCCCGAAAGTTTATAACGTCGCTCGCTTTAATAACAAAAGATTCAATTTCTTTTTGACTCCCCTTTACTACATATTTTGCACCAAAGTTTGGCTTATTATTTTGACTATTGATTGCCTGTACTTGCATTTTTACTCCTTAATTATTCTATATCAGATTAATATTGTAACACAAAGGTCTGAAATTGGGTTGGTACTTGACTTACTGATTAACAGGGCGATGTGAATCAAGGAAATCTACCCAGCCTTGAACATTTGAAGTGGAAACTTTGTTAAATTCTTTATCATTAGAAAAAATATCCGCTCCTGTTGCTTTTTCAAAATCATTAACAATTTCCATTAACTCTATTGAATCCGCAGTCCTATCTCTCCACACATTAGTATCAGGTGTAATTTTATCAGAAGGGATATCGAGTTTGTTTGATAAGTAGCTTTTTAATATTTCAAAAGTTGTTGCTCCAGTATAGGCTACTCCGCCGATTGCTAATGTTGTTGGAACTGCCTTTTGTGCGACATTTTGAGCAACAGTTGTTGCTTGCTTAGTTTTGTTTCCAAAATTCATTCTTGTGTTGTAATACCTGTTTGTGTTGTTAATTGCTTGTACTTTCATTTTTACTCCTTAGAAATATTAATTTATATTTGTTTTAAACTGTTTGTACTCAAATTTAACGCATTTCTTAGCCGAATAATTTTCCTAGCCAACCGAACAAACCTGTTCTGTTTTTTCTCTGTTCTGACTTATATTCTTTCCTAAAATCCGCAAATTCTTTTTCTGCTTTAGCCAAGGCAATTTTTTCTTCATCAAGTCCTTTCAAAGTTGCAGATTTTATTTTGCTAACCAATGGTGCAGGGAATTTATCACCAATATCATATTTTATGCCTTTAGCACAACGAATAATTACACCAAAATATGTTCCTAATGGTGTACCGCCTGCCACATATTTTACTTTGGCTTTCGGATACATATTGTCAATTTCTTTTACCAATTCAGAGCTCTTAAAAGCATCCAGAACATCGGCACGCCACCATTTAGGTCTTACATACTTAATACCAAAGTTCGGATTGCTGTCATTATTGTTAATTGCTTGTACTTTCATTTTTCATACCCCTTAATTATTCTTTATTAAAAACCCTACAGACTGTTTGCTTCTTTTAATTTTTCATTAATTTCCTTTATTGAAGCTGAAATACTATCAATATCCTGCTGGATTTTCATCTTTTCTTCTGCATTTTTAGCCATATTGCGGTCAAACATTTTTAGTTTAAGTCTCTGTTGCAAAGTTTCTTTCTTTATTCTTAATTCTCCTTGTAAGAGTAAAGGTAAGTCGGTAGCTAAAACAGATAGAGACCATCCTTCCAAGTTTTCTTTAATATTGCTACTTTGTGCTGCCTTTTGTGCATCAGCTTGAATTTCTCGTATAATCGAAATATCCGGGACTTTCCCCTGTTGTAACCCTTTACGTATTACATTAATATCATACGCTTTAAAATTGGTGTTTTTGTTTCTGTTTTCATAGAAACTGTTGATTGGCATAATTTTCATGAATTTTCTCCTTTTAATTATTCTATATCAGATTATTATTGTAACACAATGGTTTGGGATTGGGTTGGTGCAATTAATTGCACATTACTAGCTTTTTATACTTATACAACTTTTTTCAATAAAATCTACGGTCTATATTCTCAGGCGTGCTAAATCTCTTTTTAGACCGTTTATATAACTTTCTCTTTTAGCAAGTGAGATATTGTAATCTGGCAGACTATGCCTTGCCAATTCCAAAAATTCTGATTCTTCTTCAGGAGTTACCCAACGTAATATATCCCGTAGGGATTGTTGCCACTCTCTTATACGACTTTTTGCATTAGCTATAGCATCATTAACTTCATCAAGTAAAAATTGATAATAGTTATTATTATATGGGTCATCGCATATATTACTCCTAACATAGGGGTGTGATGCTACGTCATTCTTACATATGTTTTGTTTATGAAGTAGTTCATTTAAAAAAATTTGTTCATCTTCTATACTATCTTTAAGACTAAATGCAGATGTGGCTAGTTCTGAGACAGTATAAGGACATGTACTGCTTTTAAATGCTACTGTACCATAGTGTTGTGGCTTATTATTCCTATTTACAGGTGCATTGTTAGTTTTTGTACGATTGTAATAATTTGTTGTAATATTGTTGTTTATTGGTGATATGTTCATTTTTTCTCCTTTTAATTGGGTACACTATTTTAAAACCCCTGAAAAAATTTTTTGCTAGTGGTTTTATAAAAATTTGTAAAAATTTTAATTGTTCAAAGTCGGACACAAATTCCCCGACTAATCTGACATTATTTTTGTGTTTTTGAAAAGAACGTTGCCGAAAATCTCAAACTGTCTGTCCGGTCATCTCAAACTGAGTGTCCGTTTACACTTATTGTATAATATTAGAATGAATTATAAACGCTACTTTATACCAAATTCTATGGTCTTTATAACAATTGTTACATATAATCGAAAAGACTTCCTTTTAGATTATATTGATTTAATAAAACA
>JAZQVQ010000335.1:0-2382 GCA_045631825.1 Eubacteriales bacterium
GAAGGAAGTACTGTTCCTAATTTTAAAAATATTTTCAACACCGCAAATGGTGCATATATCAAGGACGGTTACAGGTATTCAAAGAGCAACGGTGCATTTAAAGATCAAACATCCGATTGTTCAGTTGTTGTGCCTTTTGACTTAGACAATAACACAGCTTTCACCTTAAGGGTTAAAGGGGCTACGGTTGAAGGTGCGACTTATGCGGCAGGTAATTATATCTATTTGGGTACAACAAACACAACATTCTCTGCATCAATAGTTGGTGGAAGTGTTGTAGAAGCTGACGGAGAAATTACAATCACAGGCACAACACCCGATGCGGCATCCATCAGCGACATAAATTACATTGTATTTTCCGTTGCCGCGGGAGTAAATCCGAATGAATTAATTGTCACTCTCAATGAGGAAATCACCTACACAACAACAGAGGGTGGCGTTGTCGAAGAATGGACAAACACAGGACACGCATTTGTGCCTGCCGATTATGAGGACAGAATAATTGCCAACGAGGAAAACATCTCGCAATTAACCGCAAAGACAAATGTTTTAGAGCAGAGTACAAGTGATTTAAAGCAGAGAGTTGGCGAACTTGAATATGCGGGCGAACTTGATACCTCTGCGTTTTCAACTCCTGCATATTGCCCTTATCCGCAGCTTCCTGCTGATGGTAGTGAAGGCTCGGATTTCAATGCCGCAAATATGACCACACAGCAAGCATATGATTATATGGAAGCGTCAATCGCAAAACGCCCGTATTATATCCTTAAACAGACACTTGGAAAAGACACAAGCGGCGATTTTGACTACAATCGTTATTTCTTGTGTAAGCCACATTGGAAAGCGTGGTATCAGCAGAACTATCCGAGAATGTATGCTTGGGTGAATGGTGGCACAGTTATTTATTCCGAGAGTGTATCGCCTCGTGTGAGTGATAAAATGTATTCAACTCCTTATATCGGAACAGTTTACGGCACGGTGGCGACTGTAAACTCTGTGGCAAGGGGTGCAGTTGGTGCAAATTCTACTCCGAGTACAAGAACAGTAAATAACTTGATATTTGCAAGAGATAAAACAAAAGATGTTGAGCCGACCCTTGTTTTCACACCTCCTCATCAATCTTGGGGAACTAATGTTTATACACCTGAATTTGAATATAAAACACTCGCAAAGGCTGATTATGGTGTATTCAACGAGAACACAATCACTACCAAAGACGGCGCGGTTTATTTCCGTTATCCGTTTGAGGATAGAAAATTTGACAAGAGCAAGTTTCTTTCTCTGTTTATTTTAGCAAACGAACACGGCTATACAGGAGACCCTCGTGTTCCGTCTATCGCAGTAATGCGAATGGCTAAAGACTTGTGTCTTAACACCGAAAATCGTTTCTTGAAGTGGTTGAAGGAAAATGTAAACATCTGCATTATTCCTGTTGGAAACCCTTGGGGGTATAACAGAACGGCAGAAGGTGATGGGTATTATAATGCCAACGGCATCAATATCAATCGTAACTATGATACCCCCGGTTGGGCAGGAAGTGACACCGATGTCGGCGGCGGTGTTGAAACATTCGGTGCGTACGCAGGAAGTGAAATCGAAACGCAATACATTATGAATACCGTTCAGAATTGTAAAGCCAATGTAGGTATTAGTATGCACGGCGTTGGTGCAGCCCCTCTATCAACCGAACATCCTAGTATGGTTGTGCAAGGCTGTGGTTATGATGCAGATAGAGTGAACAAAATCGGTGACGCACTATATTGCGAGTACGGATATGTTTTCGTATCTGCTGATAACGATGCAACCGAAGATTATAACCACGCTGGCAAATCTGCCGCTTATATGGAATATGCGTGTGATGTTGGCGGTATGTTTGAGTCTTACGAGTATGAGCCTGTAACGAAGGCGCTCCACACATCGAATGTTATGGAATATGCATATACTCAACTTCTACTTTTCATACAGACTTGGCTTGAAGAAGCTATAAGCAAAAGTGAGTAATATGGAAGGACGCTGTATATGTTGCGGAGAGATAATTCCCGAAGGTCGGCAGGTTTGCCCGAACTGTGAGGCAGGAGAAAAGCCTAAGTCAAACAAGGAGAGTAATTATGCTTAGTTTTATTTTAGGTGCTATGGTCGGCAGTACGGTGACGCTTATTGTAATGTGCTGCCTGATAGTCGGCGGTAGGTCGGACAAGTAATTAAACCAAGGAGACAAGCTATGAAAATAACTACATTCAGAAATATGAAAGGCCTGATACACGGTCCTGATCCCAAGAGGATCGGCTGTGATAGGGCAGGTACACTCAAGATAGGTACTACCGTTATTAATATTTCTCCCGGTGAGGATGCTATTATGCCTCTTCTGTTTAACGGATGCAC
>JAZQVQ010000336.1:0-2415 GCA_045631825.1 Eubacteriales bacterium
CCTCAACCGTGTGAAGTATTTCTACTGTTGAAGAACCAAAATTATATATTAGTCCGGTATGAGGATTAATTACGTTTGTTTTTCTGTTGATGTATTTTTCTATAATGGGCTTGATAGTTTCGGAATTTCCGTATTTGTCAGAACATTTAGTGAAATTGTACATTACATTTTCGATTCTGACCTCATTGGAGTGCTTTTCAAGAAAGTCATCAAATGCATCCTCGTGGTCGGGGTGAGGGTGGGATATTATCCACGCGGTTATAATTATATCTTTGCCTTTTGAAAGTTCTTTGAGCTTTGTATAAAGCGTATCGTTAAGTACGTATCCACCGTCGTAAACGATAAATTTACCGTTTGGCAGATGGTATATCATACCGAGCCCCGAGCCTTTTTCTGCGCCCTGTGTAAGTAATGTTACAGATGGGTTTTTATTATCTTCTGCGGTTCTGTCGATATCCTTGCTTGGAATATCAGAAAGAGGGCTTGAAATAATACGAACTGTTTTGGTACTTGCAATAAAATAAACCGTAAGTGCCATAGTTCCTTTTGTAAAGGTGTAAAAATAGTTTCCGTTTACGTTATCACGCTTGGAATATTCTGTATAGCCCGCGGATTTCAGAGTGTTGCAATAGTTCTTGAATGTTGTGAGATTAGTGCTTTTTGCGAGGAGCATAGTTGTATCGTCTTCGCAATTATATGATGTTGTCGTAGTAGGGTAATTTGGAATGTCTTCAAGCTTGAAAGGGTTGCTTTTTGATATCGAGAAGCTTTTGCTGATCCAAAAAGCATCATCGGTATTTGATTTTATCGCTGCACAAAATGCATTTACAAGCTCGGTTCCTTCTTCTTTGGTCGAAAAATAGAAAGCTATTTTCTTGCCGAAAAATTTTACTCCGTAGGTTCCGTATTCGGTGTTGCTGTAAACATTTTGAGATTCGTTGTAATTTGTAAGCCCAATGAGTATCGCGTATTCGCTTGACGGGTGCTTTTCTCCTTCTTTTAGATAGTCTGTGGCCGATTCAAGAGTGATTCCCGTTTTGCTCTTGATAGACGAGCGGAGCTTTGAATATACGGCTTTTTCTGTGTCAGTTGGATTGTCGGGCATTACTGCTTTGAATGTGTATTTGCCGTTTTGTAATAAAAGATAAATATTTGACGGAAGCTTTTCTGTGCTTTTTTCAGATGACTCGTTACCGTTGTTAGAAGATGCGCTGTTGTCGGTTGTGATACTGTCGGTGTTATAGTTCGACTCATTTGTTTCTGCATTCAAATCTATTTTTGACGAACAGGCAGCAAAAGTCGTTATAATGGTTGCCGCAGAAAGGCATAAAGATATGATTTTTAACGCAACTTTCATTTTTATCTCCTTGGCAAGTTTTATAGTTTTAAATTTGCAGGATAAATTTCATCCTCTTTGAATTTGTGAAGCTGTTCCTTTACGAAAGGTCTGTCCTCTATATAGGTAACTCCAAACCATTCGGAAACGGTAGTGAATACCTTTATTGACAGTTCGCCGTCGGTTATCCTTTTACCTACAAAGGAAGGAATAGGATATTCTGATTTTATATCATCGCTTTCAAGCTCTTTTAAGAATTCGTTGAAAGAATTTTCCATCATTTTTAATATATAAGGCGTAAATCCCCACATATTCATAGAAACGGAAAGATCAGGTTCTAATTTTCCCGTTGCTTCATCGATAATATCACCGCTTTCAAGAAGTGATATATTTTGTGTTTCAATTATGTCGGTAAGCATTCCAAATTCGGTTTTGCATACGCCCCTTGTAACCGAACCGTTTTTGCTTACGGTGTTTTTTAATTTGTAAGCAACCATAGCGCCACAATTATCCGATATGTCATCAAGCGCCTTACTCATAACGCAAAATGCATCTCTGCCGTAAAAATCGTCGGCATTAATTATTGCAAAAGGCTCATTGATAATATCTTTTGCCGAAAGCACCGCGTGTACTGTTCCAAATGGTTTTATGCGGTCCTTTGGGATACTGTAAAATTTCGGAATACTGTCAAAGCTTTGATAAGCTGTGAAAATTTCTATTCCGTGAAGCTTTGCATCTGCTGAAAGCTCATCTATAAGTGCTTGATATTCGGGCTTTATTATAAATATTATTTTGTTAAATCCTGCGTTTATGGCATCGAAAAGTGAATACTGCATAAGTATTTCACCGTCAGGACCTATTCTGTCTACCTGTTTATTTCCGCCGTAGCGAGAGCCAAGTCCTGCCGCCATTATGATAAGAGATTTTTTGTCAGCTCTCATTTGCATACTCCTTGCATTTATTTGTATACATATTATACTAATACACCATTATAAATTATAACACAGTTTTATACTGTTGTCAAGGAAAAGAGAAAAGGATACCTCAAATTTGAGGTATCCTTTTCTCTTTTCCTTGAC
>JAZQVQ010000337.1:0-9684 GCA_045631825.1 Eubacteriales bacterium
CCTACACCTGTTACACCTTGGGGTAAACCTGCATTGGGTTACAAGACACGTAACAAGAAGAACCGTACAAACAAGTTCATTATTAAGCGTAAGAACGACAGATAAGATTGTTTTTGCAAGAATGAACAAAGACATAGCTTAGTAAGGAGGAATAATCTTGAGCAGAAGCATTAAAAAAGGACCTTTCGTCGAAGCAAAGCTTTTCGCAAGAATCAACGAGATGAACGAGAAGGGCGAAAAGAGAGTTCTTAAGACATGGTCGAGAGCTTCCACAATATTCCCTCAGTTCGTGGGACACACAATCGCCGTTCATGACGGAAGAAAGCACGTTCCCGTATATGTAACCGAAGACATGGTAGGACATAAGCTCGGTGAATTTGCACCCACAAGAACGTTTAAGGGACACGCAGGCTCCAAAACATCTAACAACTGATTAAAAGTTAAATCATAACGCAAAATCCCCGCAAACTGAAAAAGTTGCGACAGAGATTGCGAAAGGAGGCAAAACTCAATGGAAGCAAAGGCTTATTTGAAGGATCTGAGAATATCACCTAGAAAGGTGTCAATAGTTCTCGACCTTATCAGAAATAAAGACGTAGCAACCGCAGCAGGTATACTTGCAAACACTCAGAAGGCTGCAAGTGAACCCGTTGCAAAACTTCTCAAATCGGCAGTTGCAAACGCTGAAAACAACTTTAGCATGGACGTATCCAAGCTCTATGTTTCACAGTGCTTCGTAACACCGGCAAGAATCGCAAAGAGAATCATGCCCCGTGCAAAGGGTAGTGCTTTCAGAATATTCAAGAGAAGCTCTCATATCACAATAGCGGTTGCAGAAAAAGAATAATTCTTTAAATAATTAAAAAAACAAAAGTTGCGTAAAAACGCAAAATCCAATAAAGGAGGCTTATTACGGAGTATGGGTCAGAAGGTTAATCCACATGGCTTACGTGTGGGCGTAATAAAAGACTGGAATTCCAGATGGTTCGTTAAAGACGAAGTATTCGGAGATACTCTTGTAGCAGACTACAAGCTCAGAAATTGGCTTAAGAACAAGCTGCAGGGAGCCGGCGTTCCTAAAATAGAAATCGAACGTGACGGTAAAAGAATAAAGGTGTTTATCCACTGTGCAAAACCCGGTTTGATAATCGGTAAGCAGGGAGCAGAAATAGACAAGCTCAAGAGCGAAATCGAAGCGTTTGCAGGCTCACCTTGCCTTGTAAATGTAATCGAAGTAAAGCAGCCCGACCTCAACGCACAACTCGTTGCTGAGTCAATAGCTGTACAGCTCGAACGCAGAATTGCATTCAGACGTGCAATGAAAATGAGCATCGGAAGAACAATGAAACTCGGAGCAAAGGGTATCAAGGTTCAATTATCCGGACGTCTCAACGGAGCAGAAATTGCAAGATCAGAACATTATCATGAGGGAACAATACCGCTTCAGACACTCAGAGCTGACATTGAGTACGGCTTCTGGGAAGCAGATACAACCTACGGAAAAATAGGTGTTAAGGTCTGGATATACAGAGGCGAAGTTCTTGCAAATGCAGCAAGAAAACAGGCAAAGAAGGTACCCTCAAAGGCTGAAGGGGGAGAGAGATAACCATGTTGATGCCAAAACGTGTAAAGTACAGAAGAGTACAAAGAGGTAGAATGACCGGTAAGGCTACAAGAGGTAATACAATCTCCAACGGACAATTCGGTCTTCAGGCAACAGAACCTGCTTGGATAACAAGCAATCAGATAGAAGCAGCCCGTATTGCGATGACAAGATACATCAAACGTGGCGGTCAGGTATGGATTAAGATATTCCCTGACAAACCTGTAACAGAAAAACCTGCTGAAACTCGAATGGGTTCCGGTAAAGGTTCACCTGAATACTGGGTATCAGTTGTAAAGCCCGGCAGAGTAATGTTCGAAATGGGCGGAGTAACTGAAGAACAGGCCCGCGAGGCAATGCGTCTTGCTTCTCACAAGCTTCCTGTAAAGTGTAAGTTTGTGAAAAAAGACGGAATGGAGGCATAAGCAATGAAAATAACAGAAATAAGAGAGAAAACCTCCGAACAGCTTACAGAACTTCTCAAAGAGCAGAAGGCAGAACTCTTTAATCTGCGTTTCCAGCATGCGATCCATCAGCTCGACAATCCTCAGAAGATAGTTGAAACCAAAAAGACGATCGCAAAGATTCTTACGGTACTCACTGAAAAACAGGCGTAAGCGGGAAAGGAGTAAAAAACAATGGAAAGAAACCTTAGAAAAACAAGAGTCGGTATCGTGTCCAGCAATAAAATGGACAAGACAATCGTAGTTTCCGTTTTGGACAGCGTTAAGCACCCGCTTTATAAGAAAGTCATCAAGAGAACCGTAAAGTTCAAGGCACATGACGAAAATAACGAGTGCAACATCGGCGATAGGGTCGAGATTATGGAAACAAGACCTCTTTCAAGAGATAAGAGATGGCGTCTTGTAAGAATTATCGAAAAGGCAAAATAAGATATTGTATCTATATCCGATACAATCACTAAGGAGGACACAATAACATGATACAACAGCAGACGTTCATGAAAGTTGCCGATAATACCGGCGCTAAAGAACTCATGTGCATCCGTGTGCTTGGCGGTACAGGCAGAAGATATGCTCGTATCGGTGACGTTGTGGTTTGTGCTGTTAAAAAGGCAACACCCGGCGGCGTTGTAAAAAAAGGTGACGTTGTTAAGGCAGTTGTTGTCAGAACAGTACAGAGCCTCAGAAGAGCAGACGGCAGTTATATCAGATTCGATGAAAATGCGGCTGTTATAATAAATGCAGATAAAAACCCGAAGGGTACACGTATATTCGGCCCGGTAGCAAGAGAGCTTCGTGAAAAAGATTATCTCAAGATTCTCTCCTTGGCACCGGAAGTACTTTAAGGGAGGATAAACAAATGGCTAATATAAAGAATAAGCTCGCAGTACGCAAGGATGATACAGTAATAATCATCTCAGGCGACGATAAGGGCAAAAAAGGTAAAGTGCTTGAAGTTTCTCCCAAAGAAGGAAAGATTATCGTTGAGGGAGTAAATATCGTAACAAAGCATGTAAAACCCAGAAGACAGGGCGAAGAAGGCGGACTTATAAAAACAGAAGGTGCTTTCTACGCGTGTAAAGCAAATGTATACTGCTCAAAGTGCGATAAGGGCGTAAGAGTAGGTTACAAGAAGCTTGAAGACGGCAAAAAGGTACGCGTTTGCACAAAGTGCGGCGAAAATCTTTAATAGGTGAGGGAGGAAAAAACAATGGCAGCAAGACTTAAGGATTATTATAAGAACGAAGTCGCTCCCGCACTTATGAAGAAATTCGAGTATAAGAGCCCGATGCAGATACCCAGACTCGAAAAGGTGGTTATCAATATCGGAGCGGGCGACGCAAAAGACAATGCTAAGGTTATAGAAAATATAATCGCAGACCTCGAAACAGTCACAGGTCAGAAGGCAGTGCCCACATTCGCAAGAAAGTCGGTAGCAAACTTCAAGCTCCGTCAGGGCATGAAGATAGGAGCAAAAGTAACGCTCAGAAGCGAGAAGATGTACGAATTTGTAGACAGACTCTTCAATCTTGCACTTCCTCGTGTGCGTGACTTCAAGGGTATAAACCCCGATTCATTCGACGGCAGAGGAAATTACTCAGTCGGAATAAAAGAACAGCTCATATTCCCTGAAATCGAGTATGATAAAATCGAAAAAATCAGAGGTATGGACATAGTATTTGTAACAACGGCAACGGACGACGAGCAGGCAAGAGAACTTCTTAGACTTCTCGGCGCACCATTTGCTAAATAAGAGGGGTAGGTTTTAAGATATGGCAAAGAAGTCAATGATATTAAAGCAGCAGAGAACCCAGAAATTCTCTACTCGTGAATATAACAGATGTAAGATTTGCGGACGCCCCCATGCTTATATGAGAAAATACGGTATCTGCCGTATCTGCTTCAGAGAACTCGCTTATAAAGGCGAGATCCCGGGAGTAAAGAAGGCAAGCTGGTAACCAAATCTCATAATTCAAATCATAAGGAGGTCACAATTCATGCAGATAACAGATGTTATAGCAGATATGCTTACACGTATCCGTAACGCAAATTCGTCTAAGCACGCAAGTGTTGACATTCCTGCTTCTAACGTAAAAAAAGCAATAGCTGAAATCCTCGTTGAAGAAGGATATATAAGCGGATATGAAGTTCTCGATAACGGAAATCAGGGAACAATCAGAGTAACTCTTAAATACGGTGCAAATAAGACAAAGGTCATCCAGGGACTTCGCAGAGTTTCAAAGCCCGGCCTTCGTATCTACACAAGCTGTGAAGATATGCCAAAGGTAATGAAGGGTCTGGGAATCGCAATCGTATCTACATCAAAGGGAATTATGACCGATAAAAAGGCAAAGAGCCTTAATGTCGGTGGCGAAGTTCTCGCATTTGTTTGGTAAGAAAACCAGACGATACGAATTAAGCTCTGCGAAAAACAGAGTAGAAAAATCGTAAATAACGCAAAGGAGAAACATTATGTCAAGAATAGGTAGAATGCCTATTACTGTTCCTGCAGGCGTTGACGTAAACATCACAGCAGACAACAATGTCACCGTAAAAGGACCTAAGGGTACTCTTACAGAAACATTCAACACCGCTCTTACAATTAAGAACGAAAATGGTGTTTTGACAGTTGAACGTCACAGCGAAGAAAAGCAGTATAAGGCACTCCATGGTTTAACACGTTCACTTCTTGCAAATATGGTAGAAGGTGTTACCAACGGATTTAAAAAAGAACTTGAAGTAAATGGCGTAGGTTACCGTGCAGCAAAGGAAGGCAAAACACTCGTGCTGACAATCGGATATTCACACCTTGTAAAAATCGACGAAGAACCCGGAATCACTCTGGACGTGGTTGATGGTAACAAGGTAATCGTTTCCGGAGCAGACAAGCAGAGAGTCGGAGCAGTTGCAGCAGTAATCAGAGAAAAGAGATTGCCTGAACCTTATCATGGTAAGGGTATCAAATATGCTGATGAACACATCAGACGTAAATCCGGTAAGGCCGGCAAGTAATAAAGAAGGGAGTGCAGATAAATGGTTACAAGAAAAGACAGTAACATTCAGCGTAAGAAAAGACATACAAGAGTCCGCGGAAAAATCAGCGGAACTGCATCCCGTCCTCGTTTGTGTGTATATCGCTCACTTAGCAATATTTATGCACAGATAATAGACGACACTTGCGGAAAAACACTTGTAAGTGCAGCATCCAACGAAAAGGAATTCGCAATTTATGGCGGAAACAAGGAAGCTGCAAAGAAGGTTGGAGAAGCAGTTGCAAAGCGTGCAGTTGAAAAGGGTATCACAGAAGTTGTATTCGACAGAGGCGGATATATCTATCACGGACGTGTAAAGGAACTCGCCGAAGGTGCACGTGAAGGCGGATTAAAATTCTAAGGAGGGTTAACATGGCTAAGAGAATAGACCCTGCAACACTCGGAGAACTTGTAGAAACCGTCGTTGAAACAAGACGTGTTTCCAAAACAGTAAAGGGCGGACGTATAGCACGTTTCGCAGCAGTTGTTGTAGTAGGAGACCAGAATGGTCATGTTGGCTACGGTATCGGTAAATCTGCCGAAGTACCCGAAGCCATCAGAAAAGCAATTGAAGATGCTAAGAAGAATATAATCGAAGTATCTATCAAAAACACAAGTATTCCTCATGATATTATCGGAGAGTTCGGAGCAGCAAGAGTTTTGCTTAAGCCCGCCGCTCAAGGTACTGGTATCATCGCCGGCGGTACAGTTCGTGCCGTTGTTGAAGCCGCTGGTATCAAGAATATCAGAGCAAAGTGCTTGAGAAGTAACAACAAAATCAATGTTGTTAAGGCAACATTTGAAGGACTTGCAGCTATCAGAAGTGCAACAGAAGTTGCTAGGATGCGTGGCAAGACCGTAGAAGAAATCAAGGGCTAAGGAGGTACGGTGCAATGTCAAAGATAAAAGTAACATTAGTTAAAAGCCTTATAGGCTGCAAGAAAAATCAGATTGCAACGGCTAACTCCCTCGGTTTACGTAAAATCAACGATACGACAGTTCAGGAAAATAACGCAGCTACACAGGGTAAGATTCGCGTTGTAAGCCATCTCGTATCTGTACAAGAGGAGGGCTAATAAATGAAACTTCATGAATTAACTCCCGCAGCCGGTTCTTCTAAAAAAGCTTGGAGAAAAGGTCGTGGACCGGGATCAGGTAACGGAAAAACAGGTGGACGCGGACATAAGGGTCAAAATGCACGTTCAGGCGGCGGAGTAAGACCTGGATTTGAAGGCGGACAGATTCCGCTTTACAGAAGACTTCCAAAAAGAGGCTTCACAAATGATATGTTCAAGAAGGAATATGCAATAATCAATGTAGATCTTCTTGATAAGTTCAACGACGGTGATGTTGTTTCGATTGAAACACTCTTGGAGCAAGGCATCATCAAGAAGGAACTTTCAGGACTTAAGGTTCTTGGAAGAGGAGAAATCACAAAGAAGCTCACCGTTAAAGCGACAATCTTCTCTGGCTCAGCAAAAGAGAAAATAGAAGCCGCAGGCGGAAAGGCTGAGGTGATCTGAAGTGTTGCAGACGTTTAAAAACGCATGGAAACTCCCGGAACTGAGAAATAAAATGTGCTTCACACTGTTTATTGTTCTACTGTTCAGAATCGGTTCAGTTATCCCTGTTCCGTTTGTCAGCGGTTCATTACAGTCTATCCTTCAAGAGCAGGGTAGTTTGTTTGCATACTTCAACCTTCTCTCCGGCGAGGCCTTCTCAAAGGCAACTTTATTCGCACTTTCAATTTCGCCATATATCACAGCATCAATTGTAATTCAGCTTCTCACTATCGCAATACCTTCCCTTGAAAGACTTTCAAAGCAGGGCGAAGATGGTAGAAAGAAAATTACACAGATAACAAGATATGCAACCGTTGTTTTGGCGTTGCTTACAAGTATCGGTTACTACACATACCTCAGAAACACTCCCGTTGATATGATGGGCAACACAATGCTCACACAGGACGGAAAGACATTCTTCGGTGCTTGTGTTGTAATTGCTTGTTACTGTGCAGGTGCTTCAATCATTATGTGGCTTGCAGAAAAAATCAACGAAAAGGGAATTGGAAACGGTATTTCAATCATACTCTTTGCAAACATCGCAGCAAGTCTTCCCGGACTTCTCGGAATTGCGTTTGAAAGAGTTAAGACAAGTACCACGCTCGGTATTCTTATCCCCGTAATAACAATAGTTGTGCTTGTTGCAATGATTATCTTTATCGTATATGTAACAAATGCAGAACGCAGACTTCCCGTTCAGTACGCAAAGCGTCAGGTTGGAAGAAAGCTCTACGGTGGACAAAGCACATACCTTCCTATGAAGCTGAATATGTCAGGTGTTATGCCAATCATATTTGCAAGTTCCATAGCTGCAATTCCTACAACAATCGCACTTATATTTCCTCCTAAAGCAGGAACAATCTGGGCAAGTGTCGTTAACTTCTTCTCCTCGACATCTCCCATTTATATGATTCTTTACTTCCTGCTTATAATCGGTTTTTCTTACTTCTATCTTGCAATCTCATTCAATCCTGTTGAAATTGCAAATAATCTTAAGAATAATGGCGGTTTTATCCCCGGAATTCGTCCCGGAAAACCGACAACCGATTATATTTCCAAGATACTCGGAAAAGTGACACTTATCGGTGCAATCTTCCTTGGAATCGTAGCAGTTCTTCCGCTTGTAATAGGAATGTTCAGCTCCGAGCTTTCAGGTCTTGCATTTGGTGGTTCTTCACTTCTGATTCTGGTAAGTGTTGTGCTTGAAACAACAAAGGAAATCGAAGCTCAGATGACAATGCGTCATTATAAGGGCTTCCTTGGATAATAAAAGAGGACACGAAATGAATATAATTTTTTTCGGAGCCCCAGGTGCAGGTAAGGGTACTCAAGCAGAGGTAGTGAGCCAAAGGCTCAATATTCCGACAATTTCAACCGGTGCAATAATCAGAGAGGCGATAAAAAGTCAGACAGAAATGGGACTTGCCGCTCAGAGCTTTATTGAAAAGGGACAGCTTGTTCCCGACGAGGTTGTTATCGGGATAATCAAGGATAGACTTTCACAGAGTGATTGTTCTGACGGATATATCCTGGATGGTTTTCCAAGAACTATTCCTCAGGCAGAAGCACTTGATAAAATGGGAGTTAAAATCGATGTGGTGCTTGAGCTTCACGTTCCGGATGACGAGATAATAACTCGTATGTCAGGAAGACGTGTTTGCCCTAAATGTGCAGCAACGTATCATACAAAATATAACCCTTCAGGTGCCGGAGAGAACTGCGATAAATGCACAGAGAAGCTGTCAATCCGTAAGGATGATGCTCCCGAAGTAGTTAAGAGCAGACTCGAGGTATATCACAATCAGACAGAACCGCTTAAAGAGTATTATGGTAAAAAGGGACTTGTTAAAACTGTCATAGGACAGGAACAATTGCAGGATACCACACGTCTTACTCTTGAAGCACTTGGAATTTGATAATTCCAGAGGATTGAAACTGATGATCAAGTTAAAAAACAATATCGAACTTGAACTTATGCGTGATGCAGGAAAAATAACCGCTGAGGCTCTTATGGTTGCAAAAGAACTTGTAAAGCCGGGTGTAAATCTTCTGCAGATAGACCGTGAAATCAAGCACACAATCGAAAAATACGGTGCAACACCGTCATTCCTCGGTTATGGCGGATTTCCGGCAAGTGCATGTATAAGCTTAAACCAGGAAGTTATCCACGGAATACCCGACAAACGCGAACTCAAAGAGGGCGACGTCGTAAAGATTGATGTAGGAGCGTTCTATAAAGGTTATAACGGAGACGCCGCAAGAACATTCTTTTGTGGAGAGGTCGATGAACGGGCTGTAAAGCTCGAACGTATAACCAGAGAAAGCTTCTTTGAAGGAATAAAGTACGCATCAATCGGAAACCGACTTGGAGACCTTTCCCATGCGATTGAAATGCATGTTGTAAATAATGGATTCTCGGTGGTTAAACAGTATGTGGGACACGGAATTGGAAGAGAACTTCACGAAGATCCTGAAGTCCCCAATTACGGTAAACCATCAAGAGGTCCGAGGTTTTACGAAGGTATGACAATAGCCGTTGAACCAATGGTAAACGAGGGAACGGAGCTTGTTGAGGTTCTTGATAACGACTGGACAGTTGTTACGCTCGACGGAAAACTTTCAGCTCATTACGAAAATACAATAGCTATCGGAGAAAATGGGCCGGAAATTTTAACGGCGACGGAATAAAGTTGTAATGAAAACTTTTGGAGGTGTTTGTTTTGTCAAAAGACGACGTAATAGAATTTGAGGGTGTTGTAACGGAAGCACTTCCTAACGCAACATTCCTAGTAAAGCTTCCCAATGACCATGTTGTGACAGCACACATATCAGGAAAGCTTAGAATGAATTTCATCAAAATTTTGCCCGGAGATAAGGTTACAGTTGAAGTATCAAGCTATGACCTGACAAAGGGCAGAATAACATGGCGAGCAAAGTAATTAGTAATTAACGAGCCATCCGTATTAACAGGAGGATTTTAAAATGAAAGTTAAACCTTCGGTAAAGAAAATATGCGAAAAGTG
>JAZQVQ010000338.1:0-8529 GCA_045631825.1 Eubacteriales bacterium
GTTAAGCCACTTACATTTTACTTGGAGGTTATTACTTTTTCTATATTCGGGCTTGCTTATAGCTCGCCCGTTTTATTGTAGCTCCGCTCGTTTTTGCCCCCGGTAGAACCGGGGGTTTATTTCCACGTCTAAAGACACCAACAAAAGAGTTGCCCGTCATAAATGACGAGGCAACTCTGCATTACATCCATTTGCAATCATTATAACATTTTTGCAAGATACTGTCCCGTATAGGACCTTTCGCATTTTGCAACCTCTTCCGGTGTTCCCGACACCACAACCTGTCCTCCGTTATCTCCACCGTCAGGCCCTAAATCTATTATATAATCTGAAACCTTGACAACATCGAGGTTATGCTCTATTACAACAACGGTATTTCCAGCACTGACAAGCGTCTGCAGCACTTCAATGAGTTTTTGCACATCAGCTGTATGAAGTCCCGTAGTCGGTTCATCGAGGATATACAGCGTTTTTCCGGTACTGCGTTTTGAAAGCTCTGTTGCAAGCTTTACTCTCTGTGCCTCACCACCCGAAAGCGTTGTTGACGGTTGTCCTATTTTGATATATCCAAGTCCGACGTCTTCAAGCGTTTTAAGCTTTCTATAGATTGACGGAATATTTGCGAAAAATTCGCACCCTTCAGTAACCGTCATATCAAGCACATCGGATATACTCTTCCCTTTATATTTAACTTCAAGCGTCTCTCTATTATACCGTTTTCCCTTACACACATCGCACGTAACATACACATCGGGAAGAAAGTGCATTTCTATAAGCAGTGTTCCGTCCCCCTGACAAGCCTCGCACCTACCGCCTTTAAGATTAAACGAAAATCTGTCCTGTTTATACCCTCTCGTCTTTGCCTCCTGCGTTGCGGCAAACAATGCACGGACTTCCGTGAAAAGTCCTGTATACGTTGCAGGATTTGACCTTGGCGTTCTTCCGATTGGAGACTGGTCTATCGCTATAACCTTATCAAGCTGCTCGTACCCCTCTATTCGCGTGTGGTTTCCTGCAATTGTATTTGCTCTGTTGAGTTTTTTTGAGAGACTTGCAAGCAAAATCGAATTTACAAGCGAGGATTTACCCGAACCTGAAACACCGGTGACGCTTGTAAGCGTTCCAAGCGGGAAAACAACGTCTATATTTTTAAGGTTATGCTCTCTTGCTCCTATAACCTTGACAAAGTTTCCGTTACCCTTACGTCTTTGTTCGGGCACCGCTATTTTTCTTCGTCCCGACAGAAAATCCGCCGTAACTGAGTTTTTACACTTCATCACCTGTGAGGGCGTACCACTTGTAACCACCCGACCGCCGTGAACCCCCGCCCCCGGTCCTATATCAACAATAAAGTCGGATTCAAGCATAGTTTCTTCATCGTGCTCGACAACTATTACGGTATTTCCCAAGTCTCTTAAGTTTTTAAGCGTTGTTATGAGCTTTGAATTATCCCTCTGATGCAACCCTATACTCGGTTCGTCAAGTATATACAGCACTCCCGTAAGCGATGAGCCTATCTGTGTTGCCAGTCTTATACGCTGGCTTTCTCCACCCGACAACGTATACGATTTTCTGGAAAGCGAAAGGTAATCAAGTCCCACGTTTTTAAGAAATCCGAGTCTTGCAAGAATTTCTTTGAGTATTTCCTTTGCAATAATAGTCTGTGTTTTATCAAGTTTCAGTTCACTGAAAAATTCAAACGATTTGACAACCGGCAAATCGCACAGCTGTGCAATATTAAGTCCACCGACAGTCACTGCAAGTGCCTCGTCCTTAAGGCGTTTTCCCTTGCACTTTTTACAAGGGACTGTCTCCATAAATTCTTCATAATAAGCTCTCATTTCGGGGTTTGTCATATTCTGCTCATAACGTCTTTCAATTTCCCTTATAATGCCTATAAATGTAAGATTATACCCTCCAAAGCCGTATCTTATTTTCTCACTTCCTCTGCCATAAAGAAGCACATTAAAAGCTTCCTTGCTCATCTTACATATGGGCGTATTTACGTCACATCCGAAAGGTGCAAGTGCTGCATTTATCCCTGCCCCGCCCCACGAAGAATCCTTGACGCTTTTAAAGCCATTACACACACAGGCTCCTTGTGCAAGGGAAAGTTCTTTATTGGGGAAAAGTTTATCGGGCGACAACACAAACCGTTCTCCGAGACCGTCGCAATCGGGACAGGCTCCAAACGGACTATTGAACGAGAACATCCTCGGCTCAAGCTCTCCAAGGCTTATTCCGTGCTCGGTACAAGCAAAATTCTGTGAAAAAAGCATCTCGCTTTTGCCGTCAAACTCGCCCTCAGCAAGTGCTATTATACAAAGTCCTCCGGCAAGCTTAAATGCACTTTCGAGAGAGTCCGAAAGTCTTGAGCGGATTTCGTCTTTCATTACAAGTCTATCCACTACAATTTCTATATTATGGCGTTTATTTTTATCAAGCTCTATATTATCGGAAAGGCTCATTATCTCGCCGTCTATTCTCGCCCTTACATAACCGCTTTTCCCTGCATCGGAAAGCAATTTTTCGTGGGTACCTTTTTTCCCCGAAGCAACGGGGGCCAGAACATAAAACTTACTTCCATCGGGCAGGTCCCGTATTCTGTCTACAATCTGGTCTATCGTCTGTCTCTCTATGACTTTATTACAAACAGGACAATGGGGTATTCCCACTCTTGCGTACATCAATCTTAAGTAGTCATATATTTCTGTTACAGTTCCAACCGTCGAGCGTGGATTTCTCGATGTTGTTTTCTGGTCTATCGAAATAGCAGGTGACAATCCCTCTATGCCATCTACATCGGGTTTATCAAGCTGTCCTAAGAACTGCCTTGCATAAGACGAGAGCGATTCTACAAAGCGTCTATGTCCCTCGGCGTATATGGTATCAAAAGCAAGCGATGATTTTCCCGAGCCCGAAAGTCCCGTGAAAACAACAAGCTTATCCCTTGGAAATTCCACATTAATATTTTTCAGGTTATGAACCCTTGCTCCCATCACCTTAAGCGTTTTATATCCCAATTTCGCCTATCTCCAATTCTTTTGATTTTTTTGCCGTTTCCAAAGCAAGTTCCCGTGTCTTTTCAAGCAGTTTTACGTCCTGCACATTTGCTGCCATACGGAAAGAAAACTCTCCATGCTGACGGCTTCCGAAAAATTCTCCGGGACCTCTTATTTCCAGATCCTTTTGTGCAATCTCAAATCCGTCGGACGAGTCACACATGATTTTCATACGTTTTGCAAAGTCGGAATCACGATTTTTATTTATGAGCGGAGAAATAAGTATACAATAAGATTTATGCTGTCCCCTACCCACTCTACCTCTTAGCTGATGCAGCTGCGAAAGTCCGAAACGCTCTGCGTTTTCAACGAGCATAACCGCAGCGTTGGGCACATTTACTCCCACCTCAATTACGGTTGTTGAAACAAGTACGTCAATCTCTCCCTTTGAAAATCTCAACATTATTTCGTCTTTCTGTGATTGTTTCATTTTTCCGTGAATATACTCTACATTCAAGCCGGAAAAGCAACCATCCCGAAGTTCTTCGCTAAACTTCTTTGCAGACTTCATTTCATAGGTTCCCGTCTGTATATATTCGCCATCACTGTTTTTTTCCTCGGCAAGCGGACATACTATATATGCCTGTCTGCCCTCACAAACAATATCACGGACAAACTTATATGCCCTCTGTCTTTTATCCTCCCCGACAGCAAAGGTATCTATACCCTTTCGGCCTGCCGGCAAAACATCTATTACGCTTATATCCAAATCGCAATACATTATCATAGCAAGTGTTCGGGGTATTGGTGTTGCAGACATAACAACAGTATGTGGTTTTATATCCCCACCCTTTTTTTCGAGTGTCTTTCTCTGTTTTACCCCAAATCTATGCTGTTCATCCGTTATGACAAGTGCGAGATTTTTAAACTCGACGCCCTCCTCGACAAGTGCGTGAGTCCCAACAAGCACGTCTATACTTCCGTCTTTTATGCCATCAAGCGTCTTTTGCTTTTGGGATTTTTTCATAGAGCCGGTAATCAGTGCACACTTTATCCCGAAACTGCCAAGAAGCTGTGACAGTGTTTCATAATGCTGTACTGCCAGAATACTGGTCGGCACCATTATCGTGCTTTGCAGTCCCGATGCTGCTGCGGCATACATCGCCGCTGCCGCAACAACTGTTTTTCCGCTTCCCACGTCACCTTGCACAAGTCGTCTTGCAGGTACAACATGCTGCGTCTTTTTACTGTCTCTTCCTTTCATATCCTCAAGTATATCGTGAATTGCCTTTTTCTGTGCATACGTGAGTTCAAACGGAAGCTTTGCGGTAAACTTTTTCATATCCGGATATTCCACTCTATAGGCTTGTGCTTTGCGTTCGTTTTCACCCAGAAGTATTATTTTGAGCTGGAACTCGAAAAGCTCATCAAAGGCTATTCTTTTTTTCGCCATTTCGAGATTTTGCTCATTATCGGGAAAATGTATCCGGCAAAGTGACTCATACCTTGAGCAAAGTCCGTATTTATCGAGAATGTTTTTATCAAATGGGTCTTTTATCTGCTCTTTACAAAGTTCGAGTGCCTGTTTTACACACCCAGAAATCAATTTTGACGTAAGTCCTGCTGTAAGCGAATACTTTGCCGCAAACGGATTAAGTTTTTTATCGTCCGACAACACTTCGTACTCCGGCGAGGTCATCGAGCAGTTACCTGCAATCCCCTCAACACGTCCGTAAAATCTAAACTTTCTTCCAACAATAAACACGTCCTTTAAAAAATCACTGTTAAAGAAAGTTATTTTTGCCCCTCCGCTATTATCCGATGCAACAAACTTCTGCACAGTCATCGCCCTTTTTCTTTTCGCCGACGAGGGTATACGCACGCTTGTAACGGGAGTTGTCACCTCAAGCACAAGGCTTGAAAATTCCCCGGCAGGTGCATCTGCGATGTCTACAACATTTGACCTGTTTTCATGCTCTCTCGGGAAATAATTTATCAAATCTTCAAGTGTATAAATATCAAGCTTTTCAAACAGCTTCTGTCTTACCGAGCTTATTGATTGCAAAACCGTAATTGGACTTGTCAGATTATACTCCATCACCATTCCCCTTTCAAGACATATTATTACAGATTCATTATACTATCAATTACCATTATGATTTTTGTACAAATTGTAAAAAGTTTCAATTATTTCACACGCTTTTCACAATAAAGTTGTACATTAGAAAGGTAAGATTTTTTAAGGAAGGATTTTGATTATGAAAAAACTATCTCTTATCATAATATCTTTGCTTACTGCAACAACTGTTATTCTTTCAGGCTGCGGCAAAGATACTTCGGGAAACGAAAAAAACGGCAACGGTGCAGGCAACAGCAACAACAATTCATCGGGTGTTCAGTACTACGACAATCTTGAGAGTATAAGCGAGCTTCTTCCTGCTCCGACTCTTGAAAATTATGGCGATATGATGTCCTTTACCGAGGCTACGGCAAGACTTGATGAGCTTCAGGAAAAGACAGACAATGACAAGGAAATGCTCCTTGAGGTTGGCGGTATTCCCGTAAGTGCAACGGCTGTAAGATATGCAAACATTGCGTGTAACGAGTACTATGCACAAGCAGGCGACGCTGACAGCGAATTAGTCCAGAGCGAAATCAATGCTTTTTACAAGCTCAACGCTGCTGTTGAAATTCTTTCAAATGTCTATCACATAGGCATTACAGACAGCGATATGGAAAGCATTTCTTCCACAATCACACAGTTTAAAGAAGCTTATGGTGAGGAGTATGACTCGATTTTTGAAGCATACACATACCAGACTCCTTACTACTACTTCTACAGCCAGTTATACAACATGGCGTACACCAATTTACACGACTACTTCTACGGCGAAAACGGAAACGAGGAATTTGTAAACGCATTATACGAAAAAGTTGTTGCACAGCTCAAAGAAGATAACAAAATCAGAGCAAAGCACATTCTTATTTCTTTCCCCGACGACATAGAAAAAGATGCTGACGGAAACATCCCCGAATCTGCAAAAGCACAGACTCTTGCATCGGCAAACGAGGTACTTGAAAAAGTCAATGCAGGTGAGGATTTTGATTCTCTCATCAAGCAGTACGGCACAGACCCGGGAGCAGAAGCGTATCCCGACGGATACATTTTCGGCAAGGGCGAAATGGTTGAGCCTTTCGAGAAAGCTGCTTACGAACTTGAAATCGGCGAGGTTTCTGGTCTTGTTGAAACAACTTACGGTTACCACATCATAAAGAAACTTGATGTCGAGGACAAAGCTGCAGTTATTGCAAGCGAAGCATACTCCGAAGAAAGTTACAACGAATTTTCTCAGATTCTTTCAGAAATTGCCGATGAAATAGAGATTGAAAAATACGACAACTACCAAAGCAGAGTTGATACGTTCCTTACAGAATTCCAGCAGCAGAAAGCCGAAGCGGAAGCAGAGGCAGAGGCTCTGCAAAACTCCGAGGCAAAGGGATAAAGCTCAATGAACACAAGTACTGCTTTAAAGAAAAACGACATTATAACGCTTACAGCCGAAAGTATTATGCAAAACGGCAATGCCGTCGCCCACACTGATGATGGTTTTGTTGTATTTATAGTTTCGGGTGCTGTCGGTGATGTTGTCAATGCCAGAATTTTAAAGGTAACTAAAAATTATGCAGTAGCCAAAATTGAAAGTATAGTTCAGCCGTCGTCAGCCAGATTTGACGGCGGCTGTTTACTTTGCGGAAAATGCGGCGGCTGCGTCTTTCAGCACATTACATATGAGGCGGAAAGTCAGTATAAAAAGAATTCCATAAACAACGCCTTTGAGCGTATCGCCAAGCTACCCTTACGTCTTGAGGCTTACTATCCCATGGACAATCCCAGTATGTACCGAAACAAAGCGGTTTACCCCATAGGTTCTCTTGACGACGGCACTCTTATATCCGGCTTCTATGCACAGATGTCACACAGAATTGTGCGGCACGACAAGTGTCTTATCGGAAACCCCATATTTACGGAAATTGTAAATTCCTCGCTTGATTTCTTGACCAAAATGGGCATCTCTGCTTACAACGAGCAAACGCAGACAGGTCTTTTAAGGAGTATTTATTTAAGAAGTTCCATTCATAACAAGATAAGTGTTACGTTTATAATAAATTCCGATGTATTATTGGATAAATCCGTAGAAAAAGCCCTCTCGGACTATCTTGTTTCGAATTTTAGTCAGATAGTGACGATACTTATAAATGTACACAAGAGCAATTCAAATGCCGTGACGGGCAAAGAGTGGCGTGTCATCTACGGTGACGGGTATCTTTTCGACGAGCTTTGTTCCAAAAATTTTCGCATAACCCCTGCATCGTTCTGGCAGGTAAACAACAAGCAAGCGTGCAAATTATACGATATTGCAAAAGAATATGCCGCTTTACAAAAAGGCGAAGTATTACTCGATTTATACTGTGGTACCGGTTCTGTCGGCATTTGCATTGCCGATAATGACACAAAATTATTTGGGGTTGAAGTTATACCTGAGGCTGTCGTCGATGCACAATACAATGCAAAGTTAAACGGCATAGATGCAAAGTTTTTATGTCTCGAGGCAAAAAACGCTTTAGACGATCCGGCTTTGAAAAACTTATCTCCCGATGTAATAACCATCGACCCACCTCGCAAAGGGTGTGCTGATTCGGTAGAGAAAATTGCACGTCTCGGTGCCAAGCGGATTGTCTACATCTCTTGCGACAGTGCAACTCTTGCACGTGATATAGCTCTTTTTGATTCTTTCGGCTACAAGGCTGTAAGGGCGAGCGGTGTTGATATGTTTCCGAGGACTGGGCATGTGGAGTGCGTCGTGCGACTATGTCGCAACGAGCACTCATCGATATAAATCTCTTTCGAGATTTTCGATATGTTCCGCTGGAACTCGATATGCCTGACGTCTCGATATGTTGCCTGACGGCAACGAGATTTATATCATATCGAAAACGAGCATGGCGAGTTTATATCGAATTTTGCGAAGCAAAATATATCGAACACGCAAAGCGTGTATATCGACAAAGGAGACTATACTATGGAAAGCAGCAAAAACATATTAAGAGAAGAAACAATTAACTTTGCAATAGAAATATCTGATATTTGCGATAACATTAAAGGTTGCTCTGTATATGTCAACCAACTGTTAAGATGTTCTTCATCAATCGGTGCAAATCTTCACGAAGCCAAATATGCTCAAAGCAAAGCCGATTTTATAAACAAGTTGGAAACATCCTTGAAGGAAAGCTTTGAAACAGAATATTGGTTAGAATTATTATATCGCAAAAATAGAATTGATGAAATTACATATAAAAGCCTAACAAATAAATGCGGAACAATAAGAAGAAAGCTCATATCATCTGTTACTACGGCAAAAAACAAACAATGAATTGCCGTGTGCTACTATGTCGCACGTAGCAGTAATATGAATTCTTAAAAGAATTTGCGATATATTATACACACTATTTTTTGTTTGTTCTATGA
>JAZQVQ010000339.1:0-2979 GCA_045631825.1 Eubacteriales bacterium
GGTAAGATTTATTACAGAAGATGAAATTTCTAAACTTCTTCTTGGTGGTACGGGAGTTCACGATGGAAAATACAGAACATATATTTTCTTCACAACACATCCCGATAAGCAAGAACGAATTGCTTACCTGTAACATGAATATGGAATCGGTGGTGGCTATGACAGTTATCGTAATGAGAGCCACGATGGAAAAGGCATCAAGTTCAGTCACGGTGATTTAATGCAACCATACGCACAAACTCTGCTTAAATGGAATGAGGTTGAAAAGCGGATTGATAAGTTTATCAAGCGAGGTGTTTATCTCAACCAAAAAGAGATAGAAAACATTCCTAATTATGAGAGAGAACGTGTTGCTGCTGCTGTTCATAGTGCATTTTTGAATGTTATGGATGAATCAAGATATAAGCCATATCCAAAGGACTTGCATTTCGTTGATACTTCCGCAAGGAAATATATCATAGAGCGATTTGATAATACTGAACAGATGACAGAAATGATAAACGAGCTTCACATCCTTGTAATGGAAACACCAAAAGATGACAGATATTATAAAAGTCGAGCTGAAGCATTAAACATTCTCGAACAGTATGCAAATGGAACATTTAATCTATTCCCCGATATAGAAAGACCTGCTCCCGTCACATACACAGAGCTTGACGAAGCACAAGGCATTATCAACGAGTATATGCAAAAAGAACTGCAACACGAAAGTGCTGATTATTCAGACTTGCGGAAAGTTCAGGTTGCATTTACAGAAACCGAAGATGGTAAACACGAAATTCAGGTTGAGTTAAATCTTGTTGATTTTGTCCTTGTTAAGTATGTTGATAATACTGTTGTAGAAGAACTCAAGTATGATAGTCTGTCAGACCTTATAGAAAATGAAATTGAAGGTATGACCTTTGATGATTTGGTTTATTTAACCGATGAGCAGCTTGCTCCGTTCTATCAGGAGCCGGAACAAGAAAGCTTTGCAGACTTTTATGCAAGAGTACACGCAGACGATGACGGGAAAACCGTTGCACTATTCCCGGTTGGAGATTTCTATGAAGCAATCGGTGTTGATGCTGAAGAAGTTGCATCTGCTCTTGATATTCAGGTAACACACAGAACCATTGAAGAAAATGTATATGCAATGTGCGGATTCCCAAGACACAGACTTGAGGAAAATGTCAATGTATTAACCGAAAAAGGCTTTGATGTAATTTTGGTTGATGATGACAGACAACCACACAAGGTTATTTCAAGAGAAAAAGCTTTGGGAATTGAACCTGAAAAGAAATATGACATTGGCTTTGGCTTCAAAGGAAACGGCACTACTGTTTGGAACAGACTTGAAGAAGTTGATAATGATTATAAAACCATAGCACACATAAGTAGCGATGGTAACACAATCAAATACTACGAGGAACTTCCTGATGCAGTAAGAAAACAAATAGAAACCTTTGCCCGTAATCAAAAACCACTTGCAGAACAACTTGTAGATTTTATAAAAGATTATGACTATTATGAGTATATGGATAGTCTTAATCCTGATGATACCTACGAGGATGCAGTTCAAAAAATGGCTGATGAGATTGCAAACCCCGATAACATTCAGGCTGTCATAGATGCTATCAATGAATTTACAAAAGATATGGAACCCGATGATGAATACAGAGAGTTCAGAGATAGCCTTATAAGTCAGCTTGAAGAACTGCTCCCCGAAGAACAGACACAAGATACTCCTGAAGGTTTGCGATGGGATGAAGGAACTGCAATGCGTATCGCTCAGGAAGAATGGGAAAAAGCACACAGACCTCCCATTCACAGACCGACATACGAACAACGAAACTACAACTTTATGAGAGAGTTTGCACCTGCCGTTCTTGAAGGTAGTGTGAGATATGCCTTGTATGAATCGAAAAGCTTCATGCCAATTCATATCAGCAGACTTTATGACGGTTCAATAAGAATTGCACATACTTATGAGCAAAACGGAGATACAATGTATGATCCTGAAATGGTGTTTGAGATTGATGATGAAAACGGAGCTTTGAAACCCGTTGAATACCGTCAAGATAATTTAGGAATTTATCAGGTTGTAGGAGAAAATGTTGCAGACCGTGAGCTTTCTTCTTTTGCGGTTCAATGGTTTAAGAATATTCGTAGTCAGGGATTCCATTTGGCTCAGGAAAGACTTGAATATGCAGATGCAGACATTGAAGTTTCGTATAATGAAAAAGGCGAAATTATAAATGTTGAAGGCGAAGAAAATGCCGTTGCTTTGTATATCGAAGAAAACGGAGTTGAGTTTCCGGTTGACGAAACGGCAGAACTTGTTGGAAAAGAAATTACGATTGATGACCGTAAATTCATTGTGGATAGTGTCAATCGTGACTTTGACACAGTAAGTCTTAAAGACATTACATTCCAAGAAGGTACGGGATTCCCAATCTTCCGCAGAGAAAGCATTGAATTTGTAAAAGCAGCTCTTGAACAACAAAAGCAGGCTGAACAGATTATCCCTGAATTTGAAAAGGTAAAACCATCAAAGGTAGCAAACACAGTTGTCTATCCCGAAATACCAATGGCACAAAGAACTAACTTTGTTATTGATAATGATGAGTTAGGTTATGGCGGTGCTAAAGAAAAGTTCAGAAAGAATATGGAAGCTATAAGGGTTCTGAAAGAATGTGAGTTTGAACACAGACTTGCAACACCTGAAGAACAACAAATTCTCTCTGAATATGTTGGTTGGGGAGGTCTTGCAGATGCCTTTGATGAAACAAAACCGAATTGGGCGAATGAGTTTCAGGAGCTTTATGCTGCACTCTCTCCCGAAGAATACGAGCAAGCAAGAGCTTCTACACTTACTTCTCATTACACTTCTCCCGTTATAATCAAATCAATGTATAAAGCACTTGAGAATATGGGATTTAGTCAGGGTAACATCTTGGAGCCGTCTTGCGGTATTGGTAACTTTATGGGATTAGTTCC
>JAZQVQ010000340.1:0-9380 GCA_045631825.1 Eubacteriales bacterium
GGTAAGAGAAGCGTAACTTTGCACATCTATTTTTTTACCCTTTGATATTTTTGCATAATGTCCCGCCGGAAGTACCTTTATGTCGGGTGTTATGGTATTTGGCTCGGGCACATACTGAAATGTGAGATAGTGCTGCAGCGCAATTTTGTCGACCTTGTATCCATCTTTCATATTATCGTCAAACATAAACGATTTGAATTCAGAGGAAAAGACAAGTCCATCGTCGTTTTCTCTGTAATAGAGCGGCTTTATACCGAACACGTCACGTCCGAAAAACAAGCTGCCGTCCTGTCCGTCAAGAATGACTATCGCAAACATTCCACGAAGCTTTGATATGAATTTTTCACCCTCACGTTTATACAGAGCAAGTATTGTTTCTATTTCCGAGCGTGTTGAAAACACCTCGCCCTGCTTTGAAAGCTCGTCGCGAAGCTCAGGATAGTTGTATATTTCACCGTTAAAAATACCCGTAAATCTTCCGGTCTCATCAGTAAACGGCTGAACGCCTTTTTCAAGGTCGATGATGCTCAGACGTCTGAACGCAAATGCACAGTTTTCACTCATTATTTCTTTGCTGTCATCAGGGCCTCTGTGCTTTATGGCATCCGACATTCTGGCAAGGCAAATTCTGTCGTTTTCGTTTATGGGTGAATTTTTATATATACCGGCAAATCCGCACATTTTTTAACTCCTATCCGTGACAAATTTATGTCACCAGACTTATTTTTTATATATATTGCCAATTATATCATACAAATGTTAATAAAATTATGAAAAGTTCAATATTTTTTTAAACACATTTACACAAATTTGTGATATAATATATGTAGAAACAAAAAATAAACTTTAAGGGGGCATATTTATGAAAAAATTTTATTACGTTGTCGGAGCAGCTGTTACTGCCGCATCAATCTTCCTTGCACTTGCCGTATTGTTGAAAAAGCTCAGAATTTCGCTTTCAATAGAGGGTATTGATGACGAGTATCTCGCAGAGCCTGACAACGACGACATCGAGCTTTCTATTGAACAAGTTGACTCCACTGACAGTTTTGACCCCGCACAGCTCGACGCACTTCTCGAAGATGACGAGCCTGAAATTGAGGTTGAAATCTCCGAAGAATAATTTTATTTTATCGCACCCACTTGTCACATAAAAGATTCAGGACAGCCAAAAAGCATATGTAAGAAAGGCGTTTTGCGTTTTTCTTGTTGCCGCTTTTTACGTTGTCCTTTTTGTTTTTATATTTCCTGCACATTACAAAACAACTTCAATTAAGTATTTTATGATAAAAACCGCCATGGCTCCGAAAACTATCAGTCCTACCAAAAAAGCCATGATAAATTGCTTTAGGTTCTGCATATTGTCACTTCCTTTTTATCAGTGTATCACAAAGTGCTTGTTATTGCAAGGTTATTGAGTAAATTTTATTTTTCTCTTTTTCTCCTACTTTCCCCCTAAGAAAATAGGTAAAGAACTTTAAATGTTTAAGTTTACTTGTAGCAAGTCAACGGTATTCTTCTTAGTTAGCTAATTGCTAATGGAAATTTTTTGGGAAGATGTAAGGGTAGTAGTCATCCTCTTAGTATGTTTTTTGCTGACCGCAGCAAATACGCCCGCTATCCGTGGGGGAGCCTTCTTCCTCTTAGTCTGCTTTTTGCTGACCGCAGCAAAAAATTCGACTAAGAAGATAAAAATTCCCCTGCGAATAGCAACGTAGATTGCTGCAGTCAGAAAAAAGAAAAAAGAGACCGCCTTTTTTAAGGCGGTCAAACACTTTCATTCTGTAAAACCAAATCAGGAAACGTATTTGCGACGAATCTTACCGGACGTAGTCTTTTCAAAGGGGTCTTTTCTGACATTAACTTTAATAACACGCTTGTGTGAAGGGAGCTTGCTGTTGACATCTTCAACCTGCCCCTTAACAAGATCATAAACCTTTTGCTCGTCAAGCCCCTCAATCTTGTCGGGATTGGGATAAATCTCAGCCTGAAGTCCAACCTCCTCGCCAAGCTCGTTTCTGAGAGCCGAGACGATGACTTCACTTACTGCATCGCACGCAGCGATGTAATCTTCAATTTCTTCGGGATAAATGTTCTTTCCGTTTTTAAGAACGATAATGTTCTTTTTACGACCTGTTATGTAAAGCTTTTCTGCTTCTCTGTCATATTTTCCGTAGTCACCCGTGCTGAACCAGCCGTCCTCTGTAAGAACCTCCGCTGTCTTTTCAGGGCTCTTGTAGTAACCCATCATAACAACGGGACCCTTTACGAGAATTTCACCCTCACCATCTTCGTTGGGGTTGTCGATTCTGATTTCAAGACCGGGGCAAACAACACCTACAGAGGCAAAGTCATAGTAATGTGTTCTGTTAACAGAAACAAGAGGAGAACATTCTGTGATGCCGTAACCATTTGTGATTGTAATACCGATTGATTCAAAGAAACGTCCGAGTTCTTCTCTCATCGGAGCACCGCCGCAGACGATAAGACGGAGATTTCCGCCAAACTGCTCGTGAACCGACTTGAAAAGCTTTCTTCTTACATCAATACCGACCTTAAGCAGAGCGTTGCTCGTCTTTATCATTGCCTTGAATACTTTTGTAAGTCCCTTTTCTTCAATACTTGCCCAAATTCTCTGGTAGAACTTTTCAACAAAGAGCGGAACAAGCATTGCCGCTTCGGGCTTGTATGCCTTGAAGTTAGGAAGAACGTTTCTTATGCTGTCGTTGATACCCATTGTTGTACCGCACTTGATACCTACAAGGATGTCAACAAGACCGCCGAAGGTGTGGTGGAGCGGAAGCACGTTAATCATAGTTCTTGCTGTGGAAGAAACCTGAAGACCGTAGTTCTGGGCACTCATTACATTTGAGAGAGAAAGCATAACACCCTTTGCCGTACCTGTTGTACCGGATGTATAAACAATCATCTTGAGTTCTTCTTCTGCGGGAGTCATATTGATGTATTCGTCATAACCGCCCTCGAAAAGCTCCTTACCCTTTTCCATAAGCTTTTTGTAGGAAAGGAATTGTCCATCATCTTGTTTTGCATCAATGTTTACAAAGTACTTGACATTACGGAAAAGCTCACGGTTTTCTTTTATTTTTTCTTCGTAAACTGAAGCAAAGAAGAATACGTCTGTGTCACTGTCGTTGATAACGAAAGCAATTTCCTCAATAGGAAGTTCCTTGTCAACGGGAACAAATACAGCCTCACTGTTGAGAACAGAAACAAAAACAGTAATCCATTCGTAGCTGTTGGGACCTATCATTGCAATCTTGTTGCCCTTCTTAAAACCCATTTCGGTAAATGCAGAGCCTAAATACTTTGTGTCACGGTAGAACTCCTCAAAGGTAACATCTACAATGTCCTTACCCTTGCGGTAACGGAAAGCAATATCTTCGCCAAATTCATTCTGCTTGTTAATGGAATCTTCAAGTACAACCTTCATATTGGGTGTGTATTTTACGTCTTTGAATGCATAATTATGGTTATAATTTTTAAGCATAGCACTTCTTCCTTTTCTTTTATTTTAATTGAGCCTGGCCTTATTTTAAATCATCCACAGTGATGTTAAAATACTTTTGCAAAACCTCAAAAACCTTGAACGTCGGGAATCCCACAACGTTGAAGTACTCTCCCTCTATTTTGCGTACAAACAAAGCTCCGTTGTCCTGAATTCCGTAAGCACCTGCCTTGTCCATAGGCTCGCTTGTTTCAATGTACTGGAGAATTTCCACATCCGTCAGCTTTTTGAAGTGAACGGTTGTCGAAGCAACATCTGTGTATATTTTGTCATTACGGCATATTGTAAACCCGGTGAGCACTCTGTGAACTCTGCCCGAAAGCCTGTTGAGTATAGTAAAAGCGTGTGCTTTGTTTTGTGGCTTTCCGATTATGTCATTGTCCACCGCAACAACAGTATCGGCGGAAATAACAAGAACTTCCTGGCCCTTATGCTTTTCAAGCACCGCAAGTGCCTTTTTTCTGGATATGTCCTTTGCCGCCTGCTCGGGCGTCATATCTGAGGACACAGACTCGTCAATATCTGCAGGCTCCGATACAAAATTTACACCGAGGCTCGAGAGAATTTCAATTCTACGTGGCGATTTTGATGCAAGTATGGTTTTCAATGCTTCACTTCCCGATTAAATTTGTTTAGGGGTTATATTAATAAATAGGGTACTTTTCGCAGAGCTTATTAACCTCGGCTCTGATAAAGTCTGCCTGATTGTCGTAATCTGTAGCACAGAGCTTGAAAAGATGAGCTATCGTCTTGAAATCATCTTCAACAAAACCTCTTGAAGTAGCCGCCGCTGTACCAACTCTCACGCCACTTGTAACGAATGGAGTTTCGGGGTCATTTGGTATAGCATTCTTGTTGACGGTTATGTAAACAGAATCAAGCTTCTTTTCAAAATCCTTACCTGTAATGCCGAAAGGACGCAAGTCAACAAGTCCAAGATGGTTGTCAGTTCCGCCCGAAACAAGCTTGAAGCCCTCAGCAAGCAGGCTGTCTGCAAACACTTTCATATTTGAAACAAGCTGCTTTTGATAAACCTTGAATTCGTCCCCAAGTGCTTCGCCAAAGCACACTGCCTTTGCTGCGATTATGTGCATAAGCGGGCCGCCCTGAGTACCAGGGAAAATCGCCTTGTCAATCTGCTTTGCAAATTCTTCCTTGCAGAGAATAAGTCCGCCTCTGGGGCCTCTGAGTGTCTTGTGGGTTGTTGTGGTAACAACATCGGCATACGGAACGGGGCTTGGATGAACACCTGCAGCAACAAGACCTGCTATGTGAGCCATATCAACCATAAATATTGCTCCGACTTTCTTTGCAACTGCGGCAAAGCGTTCAAAGTCTATAACTCTCGGATATGCCGATGCACCTGCAATTATGAGCTTTGGCTTTGTTTCAATGGCGAGTGCTTCCATCTTGTCGTAGTCTATAAAGCCTGTTTCCTCGTCAACGCCGTAAGGTACAATGTTGTAGAATTTGCCTGAAACGTTTACGGGGCTTCCGTGCGAAAGATGTCCACCGTGTGCAAGATTCATACCCATTACAGTGTCACCGGGCGTTAAAAATGCGTTAAACACCGCAAAGTTAGCACTCGCACCGGAATGTGCCTGAACGTTGGCATGATCTGCTCCAAAGAGCTTGCAGGCTCTTTCTATGGCAATATTTTCTGCTATGTCAACACATTCGCATCCACCGTAATATCTCTTTGACGGATAGCCTTCTGCGTATTTGTTTGTAAGAACACTTCCTGCCGCCGCAAGAACCGCCGGTGAAACTATGTTTTCACTGGCTATCAGCTCTATGTTTCTTCTTTGCCTTGAAAGCTCAAGACCTATCGCATCTGCGATTTCCGGATCGAACTGTTTTAAAAAGTCGAGATTTTGTTGTACCATTTTTTACCTTCCTTTTTTATATTAATTTTTTATTTTTTGTTTTTTCTCTTACTTTCTTAAAAGAAAGTAAGCAAAGAACTTTATTCACGGGACACTTTTACTCGTGTCCGGTTTTATTCATCGCGGGCGAGCCTTTTCAGATTTATTGCTTTAGTTTTTTGCTTGTAAGAAAGCAGGCAAAAAACTTTTAATGTTTAGGTTTATTTGCCTTGGCTTTCATCTTCTTAGTCTGTTTCTTGCTGACCGCAGCAATCTACGTTGCTATTCGCAGGGGGGAAGTAGAGAAAAAGAAAAAAGAACTAAACAAACCTGTGCCTTAACTTTATCGCCTTTCCATCGGGAAAGTCCAAAAGTTCACCGACACCGATAAATATGTTGTCATGCGTGTATAAACGACAACACAAACAATCCGCAAAAACAGACGGAGAAATACCTGCTTTTGATAAATAAACCTCACACCCGTTGAGACATAACCTCGAATAGAACTCGGATAAAACAACCTTTCTGTACTGCGAAAACAAAGGCTCTACGGATAAAAGATAGTCCTGTATATTTTGCCCTTTACCCTCTTTGTATAAAGCCTCAAGCTCGTCGAGACTTATGCTTTTTTCCTTGACGTAATCTCCGCAAACAGTTCTTTCGAGACTAAAAAGCACCGCACAAGTACCAAGTGCTGTCCCTATGTCCTCGCAAAGCGTGCGGATATACGTACCCTTTGAACAGGCAATTTCAACCAGAAAATCAGTCTTGCCACACCTTTCGAGCAATTTCGCCGAGTAAACTTCGATGGGCCTTGCACGTCTCTCTATTTCAATACCTTTTCTTGCAAGGTCGTATAATCTTTGTCCATCAACCTGAATTGCCGAATACATCGGGGGAACCTGCTCTTGCTTTCCTATAAAAGTTTCCAGACACGCACAGAACTTGTCCGTACCAATATCGACATCCTCGCTGTGAATAACACTTCCCGTAACGTCACCCGTGTCTGTTTTTGTTCCCAGACGAATCCCCGCAACATATGTTTTGTCATGGTCGGTAAGCTGACTTTGCAGCGTTGCGGCTTTACCAAGAAGAAGCACAAGGACACCTGTCGCCATAGGGTCGAGCGTGCCCGTGTGACCAATCCGCTTTTCTCCGCTGAATTTTCTGACTCTCGAAACGACGGAAAAGGAAGTTATACCCTTTGGTTTGTAAACATTCAAGATTCCGTTCATAATAAAGCCTTTCCGTCCTTTGTAGTAAAATTCCGCGTTTATTCAGCGTCTTTAAGTTCCTGAGGAATCTCCTCTTTGTCCTCCTCGGTCTTTCTGTAACCTCTCACTTCAACATCGCTTGCCTTGAATTCCGCAGGCACAGCATCCGGAGCGGCATCGTCAAGTCTGACCTTTATAATACCTTTGAGCACATTTCTGTCAACAACAGTTCCTGCTCCCTCGACGGTTGAAACAATAGCACCGACACCGGGAACTTTCTTGTTTTCTTCCTCGTAAAACTTGTCTTCGTATCTGAGACAACACATAAGCTTTCCGCACGCACCTGAGATTTTAGCAGCATTTAAGGACAAACTCTGGTCCTTTGCCATTTTTATGGATACCTGAGCAAAATCTCCAAGGAACGAGCTGCAACACGTGCATCTTCCGCAGTTACCAAGCCCACCGAGCGTCTTTGCCTTGTCACGAACTCCAATCTGCCTTAACTCTATACGTGTTCTGAAAACTCCGGCAAGGTCCTTTACAAGCTCTCTGAAGTCAACTCTTGACTCGGCGGAGAAATAGAATAACAGCTTTGAGTTGTCAAACGTGTATTCAACGTAAACAAGATGCATTTCAAGACCCAGCTTTGCGACCTTTTCCTTGAATATTTCCGCCGCACTTTCCTCAAGCGACTTGTTGGCGGTATACTTTTCTGTATCCTCCTTTGTCGCTATACGCTGAATTTTCTTGAGCGGCAGAACAATTCCGTCCGACGGAACAAGTCTGTTGGAAATAGCGGTAAAGCCATACTCAAGACCTCTTGCCGTTTCAACGATAACGGGTGTTCCAAAGGGAATTTTATTTGAATCCGGGTCAAAATAATATATCTTTCCTGCTTCCCTGAAGCGAACACCGACTATTTCTGTGCCTTCACCATCTATGATGTCGTTATGAAGAATTTTTTTGTTTCTCGCCTCATCCTCGGCAATCTGCTCGGCAAGAGTGGGCATATTTGCATACTTTTCCTCAAGTGCCTTCTGACTCATAACGCTCGGCTCTTGTTGTCCCGACATTTTCATGGAACGCACAGACAAATCTGCCGACAACGATGAAAGCTGCTGCTTTATCTGCCCGCTCTGTGCCTCGGCACTGCTTGCCCTTTGTCCCTGATGATTGTGATTGTTTGACCTGCGTTCGTTTCTGTTTTCCAAAGATTCTGTCTTTTGATTTTTGCCATCCTGACGAGACTGCCTGTCATTTCTGCCGTCTCTGCCGTTTCTGTTTCTGTCGCCACGCTTTTTGGACGGGCGGGAAAATCTATCTTTTCCGGAATTTTTGTTTTGAGCATCCTTTTGCTGATTTAACATTTCTGACTGTGGCATATTGCCGCTCGGTTTTGCGTCATCGGCAGAGGGTGCATTTTGTTTGGTATTCTGAGCCTTTTGATTTTTTTCAAAAGAGTTTTTTCTGTTATCGTTTTTACGAAACGAACCTGTTTTATCAGAATTTCTTTTATTCTGTTCTTTCTGCCGTCCTTTGTTATCTCGGTTGTCACGATTGTCACGTTCCTTGTTAAAATAAGCACCCTTAACATGTCCCTGACGGGCAGGCTCACCCGATGAGAAAATCATTTCAGGATTGTGAGATGATGACATATTTATAGAACTTCCCGAAGCCTTGTCTTTCTTTTTGCCGGGAAGAGAGATTAAAAATCCCTTTTTGGTTATAATATCGCTTTGATTATCGCCACTGCTCTGGCGGTTCTTGTTTTTATCGTTTTTATTCATTTATACTGTTCCTTCAAAAATATTCAAAATTAATCTATTATGTTTTGTGAAATATACGCAAACAATGCATTTGCGTTTGCAGATGAATCTGCGTGGATAAATGCATTTTCAAAGACGTCGTAAAGTGCCATTGCACGCTTTACCGAGCTTCTTGAGCAGCACTCCATTATGCGAGCCTCGTCAAAGAGGTGTCCCTGATTTTTTCCCGTTACGGCACACACGCAGATTTCTTTTGCCGCAAGCATAAAAACGCCCAGGTATAACATAAGCTGGTCTCTTTTTGTCGGGAAGAATTTAAGCACGTTTTTTTGATTTCCTGTAAAAAAGTCATAGCTTAAATCAAGTGCCTGACAAAACAATTTTTCGTCTGTTCCGTCAATATTTGTTCCCTCGTAGCACATGGCAAAGTACGCAAGACTTTTTGCGGCGGAGTCATCTATTCCGGTCTTTAGTTTTTTTACAGCCTGCAAATACTGTTCAAACATACGAGTTTCGCCGGAAAGCAAGCAGACTCTGGAAAGTATGGTTGGAAGAATAGCGTTTTTCGATGATGCCGTAAGGATAAATTTAACATTTTTCGGCGGTTCTTCTAGGATTTTAAGCATCGCATTCTGTGCGTTGTCGTTATATAAATCTACGTTTTCAAGCACAAACACTTTTCCGTCAGCTTCGTTTGGTGCGATGTACGCCTGCTCGATTATTCTTCTTATATCGTCAACAACCACTTTTTGAGAATTTTTGCCAAGATATATACAGTCTGGATGAGTTTCGTTCTGCACTTTAATACAGTTGGGACAATTATCGCACGCTCTTATATTTTGTGATGCGGTTGATACATTCGTGCAAAGCATTTGTTTGGCTGTTTTTTTTGCAAAATCGTGACGCAAAGAAAAATCGGGACTTACAAACAAATATGCATGAAGACGTGCGTTTATTTCCATATATCCGTGTTTTCGGTATTGCCCCAAAGCCACATCGATGTTTTGTG
>JAZQVQ010000341.1:0-1855 GCA_045631825.1 Eubacteriales bacterium
GTGGGGAGCGGTTGCCCGCTCCCGCAATCTCAGGCTACCTTGTAGGACATGGGAGCCTTGCCCTTGCCCTTTTCGGCAACCACCTCGCCAGCCTTTACAAGCTGACCAAGGAGAGCAACGACCTTACCCTTGAGGATACCAGTGTCCTCGGCTACCTTTGCGGCGGTTACCGCACCCTCGACACCCACAAGGTACTCAAGAATCTGAGCCTTGAAGCCCTCGTTCTCTACCTGAGCCTTAGAAGGCTTTTCGGCACGCTTTGCAAGCGTTACCGCCCACTCCTTAGCCTTTGCTTCCATTTCTTCGGAAACAACACCACCAACTACGATTGCATTGAGAAGTTCCATCTTAGTCATACTAACACCTCTTTCTTATTTGCTTTTGTTTATCTTACATACTTATTGTAACACATTTTTTTTGCTTTGTCAAGCACTTTATTCAATTTTTTTGTGAAGATTGTCTGCTCTGTGTTTTCTCTTGTCGCGCGCCAGAGGAGTTTGCACCAGATTCTTTTTAGACGCTCTTTCGTTTTCTGTAATTACATTATAACAAAAATTTTACAGATTTGCAAGTACAAAAAATAATAAAATTTTTGTGCATTTTGCCTATTGACAAAATCTTGATTATGTGCTATAATTGATGGCGCGCTGAGGGACGAAGCGCGCCAAATTTCCATTATACCATACTCCACGGATTTTGTCAAGAGAAAAATTGAAAAATTTTGCACAAAAATTATTCCCAAAATTTGTGCAACATTCCGATATTGCAAATTTTGCTTTTTTGTGATACTATTAGTACAGAGTTAAACGAAAGGAGTTACAATAGAATGAAAGTATTGGTATTCGACATGGATGGCACTATTGCCGACCTGTACGGAGTTAAGGGATGGCTTGCCGATTTGCGTGGGGAAAATCCACGCCCTTATGAAGTGGCGTCCCCTATGTATGACATGCCCAATCTTAGAGCTATCTTGTTGCAATTCAAGAAGCAAGGTTGGCGTATAGTCGTTACAACATGGTTATCTAAAGGCTCTACAAAAGCCTATGACGAAAAAGTGCGAAAAGCAAAACTTGAATGGCTTGCAAAGTATGACTTTCCCTATGATGAAATCCACCTTGTAAAGTACGGAACTACAAAAGCAAACTGTACTCGGAAACACGGCGGTTATCAGATTTTAATTGACGATAACGAAAAAGTGCGTAAAGGATGGAAGTTAGGGGATACCATAAACGCAAACGAAAATATTATAGAAAAGTTGAAAAAAGTATTGACAGCCGCATAAAAATTTGATATAATACATAATGTAAGGAACGCAAGTTGACGGAACAAAATCTTGTAAAACACCGCCAAACAAAATATTATAAAACACCACGAAAAAGAGTGGTTACAAAAGAAAGGGAAGAAAAATGGTAGACAAAAGAAAGACTTATGTAATTGTAGTTGATACAGAAACTTGCCCTCTTGACAAGGACATGGAAGAAGTTACTCCTTCTAATATGTTTGTCTATGATGTAGGGATGGCGGTAGTTGATAAAAAAGGGAACGTATATGAAACATATAGTTTCGTAGTTGCAGACATTTTCTTTGATGAAAAAACTCTTATGGATTCTGCTTATTATGCCGATAAACTCCCACAGTATTATAAAGATATTAAAAGTGGAAAGCGGAAAGTTGCAACATTCTATACAATCCGTAAAACTCTTATGGAGCTGATGGAAAAATATGACACTAAAATTATCAGCGCACATAATGCAAGGTTCGACAATGGAGCATTAAACAATACGGAAAGGTGGCTCACGAAATCAAAATATAGATACTTTTATCCTTATGGTGCGGTATTATGGGATACTTTGAA
>JAZQVQ010000342.1:0-10229 GCA_045631825.1 Eubacteriales bacterium
TGTCAAAGTCTGACATTGCAAATTGTCTTTTTGAATATGCTCTCATAATAAAAATCCTCCTGTAAATTTAATTTTGTGTATAAAAAATACACCTACTGATTTATCATCAATAGATGTATTGGTTATATTCATCAAAGCCTAAGTCATCTTTGGTGAATTCCTGGTAGGCTAAGCCTATTTTTGTAATTCGTTTTTGAATTCCGCTGTGGTTGCTGTAACCAAGTATTTGTGCAATTTCTTTTTGCGTGTATCCCTCCATTCTCATTTTTAGTATTTTTCTGTCCTTTTTAGAAAGACTCTCCATAAACTGCTTGATCATCACCTCCGATATCATTTGTTCTTCTGTAATTGAATTTATATCCCCAAATCCTAGCTCCTGACCATCGTTGTGTTCGGCATATTTTTCTATTTCTGCATTGAGTGATATAGTAGAGTATGCACTACGGGTATGATACCATTTTCGGAAAAAATCAATTTTTTGATTGCTGTTGCATTTTGCAAAATCTTCGTGACATCGAAACTCTTTTGCAACATCAATAATTTCGTACATATTATATTTTGCCATAGTATGACTGACCGCATATTTGATATATATTTCGATATCCTCTTCAGTATAGAATGAATATTCAACAGAAGGTTCTTTTTTACACATTTGTGCAAGTTCATTAATTGTTGGTAATATTCTTTCTTCGGTTAAACCTTCAAGCCAGTATTGTGGCGCATGGGCAAGTATCCACGAAGGCTCATATCCTGAATAGATTTCTTTTGCTGCATCTTTTCCCGTAAATTGTCGCACTATGAATGCAGTAGCATCAATTATGAATTCCAGAAATAGGTCACTTTCAACAAAATCTATCCACTTTCTGTCGCCGAACAAATAAACAGGTTTTCGCGGCACTTCAAGAAATATTTCCCCGGCTGCTTTAAGCATGTTTTTAGGAAATACATAGAAAAGTGGGATATACTCTGAATTTTTGTACGGAGATATACTGCCATCCAAACGTGCGATGTTCAGTCGTTGTAATCTGGGTATCATTTTTATTCACTTCCTTTCTGAGAATAGCGTTCTCTAATTGGCTACGACGCAGGTACATGCAAAATGTTCCTGCGTCGTGAAAAAATTTTATAAAAATTGAATATTGGTGTCAACAGATGTAAAGTGATTGAAATATATTGTTTACAGCTTGTTAAAAGATTTTTGTCGAAATAAAAAAGTCCTTTGATTCTCGTTGGAAAGAGAGTAAAAGTACTATTTAAGTTTGCCACTGAAAAGAACCTTGGAGGCATTATATCAAAAAAATCCAGTTTGTATTATCTGGAAAAAAGGACAAAGGGCTGGGTTATGAACTATACGAAAACTGGAGCTATGTGAGAGTGTGGCAGTATATATTCTATATAACAGAAAAAATAGTATTAAAATGTTCAAAAAAGACAATAAAAAGTTTGTTTCTTACAATGACTTAATTTGTTTGTAATGATATAATAAATATAGCTTTTTGAGTTAAAACAAGAAAATATATTGTAAACAAAAAGGAAGTAATTATATGAAAATGACATTTCGCTGGTATGGAGAAAGTGACAGTATTACTCTTGATCATATCAGACAGATTCCCTGTATGACAGGTGTTGTAACTGCCGTGTACAGTGTTTCTGTTGGCGAGGTATGGCCTCAGGAAGAAATTGATAAAATGAAAGCCATGGTAAATGCCAAAGGACTTGAAATGGAAGTTATCGAGTCTGTTCCTGTTCACGAGGATATTAAGCTTCGCCGTGGTAATTATCAATTATACATAGATAATTACAAGGAAAATATAAGAAGACTTGCAAAAGCAGGTGTCAAGTGCATTTGCTATAACTTTATGCCCGTTTTTGACTGGACCCGTTCGCGTCTTGACCAACCGCTTCCCGACGGCTCAAATGCACTTGTTTATTATAAGGAAGATGTGGACAAGATGGATCCCACCAAGATGACTCTTCCCGGTTGGGATGCGTCCTATTCTCCCGAAGAGATGTCAGGTCTTATTGAGCAGTACAAAGAAATTGGCGAGGAAGGACTTTGGGCAAATCTTGAATACTTTATAAAGGAAATTATCCCCGTAGCCGCAGAGTGCGATGTTAACATGGCAATTCATCCCGATGATCCGCCGTGGAGCATCTTCGGAATCCCGAGAATTATCACAAATGAGAAGAATATTGACAGATTCCTTTCTCTTTATGATGATGTGCATCACGGACTTACGCTTTGCAGCGGTAGTCTTGGCTGTGCGACCTTTAACGATTATACTGCAATGGTAAGAAAGTATGGAGCAATGGGCAGAATTCATTTTGCACATGTAAGAAATATAAAAATTCTTCCCGACGGTTCCTTTGAAGAAAGCGGTCATCTTTCAGAATGTGGCTCACTTGATGTTGTTGAAATTCTTAAGGCTTATCACGATACAGGCTTCAAGGGATATCTTCGTCCTGACCACGGAAGAATGATTTGGGGCGAAACGGGAAAACCCGGTTACGGTCTTTATGACAGAGCCTTAGGGGCAATGTACATGGCAGGAATATGGGAAACACTTGAGAAAGAGGGAACAAAATGAAATTACCTTTTGAAGTAGATTTAACGGGAAAAGTTTGCGTTGTAACAGGAGCAGGTGGAGTACTTTGCTCTATGTTTGCAACCGCACTTGCAAAGACAGGTGCAAAAGTAGCTCTTCTTGACCTTAATGAAGAAGCAGCAAAAGCCTATGCAGAAGAAATTGTGAATGACGGAGGCATTGCAAAGGGATACCTCTGCAACGTGCTTGATAAAGAAAGCATAGAAAAAGCACACAATGAAATCGTAAAGGATTTCGGTACCTGTGATATTCTCATAAATGGTGCGGGTGGTAATAACCCCAAGGCTACAACAGATAATGAATACTTTACACCCGAAGCAATGGGAAATGTAAAGACCTTTTTCGATCTTGATAAGACAGGCGTTGAATTTGTATTCAATCTTAACTTCCTCGGCACACTTTTACCAACACAGGTATTTGCAAAGGATATGCTTAAAAAAGAAGATGCAAGCATCATTAATATTTCAAGTATGAATGCCTACATACCCCTTACAAAGATACCTGCATACTCCGGTGCATAGGCGGCAATATCAAACTTTACACAGTGGCTTGCAGTACACTTTTCAAAGACAAATATTCGTTGCAATGCAATAGCCCCCGGATTTTTCGTAACAAAGCAGAATGAAAAGCTTCTGTTCAATGAAGACGGAACACCCACTGCAAGAACAGGTAAAATTCTTTCTGCAACGCCTATGGACAGATTCGGGAAGGCGGAAGAATTAATAGGTACACTTCTGTTCCTTGTCCACAAGGATGCATCAAGCTTTGTAAATGGCGTTGTAATTCCCGTTGACGGTGGCTTTGCTGCATACAGCGGAGTATAATTGATAACAGAACAAACATAAAAGCAGAGTGAAATTCACTCTGCTTTTTGTATTGAATTTCTGTATTCACCGGGAGTTTTTCCGGTGTTTTTTTTGAAGGATTTTATAAAGTGCGGAATATCGGAAAAACCAACCGAGGCAACAATTTCGCTGATTGAAAGATTGCTCGTGTGCAGTAAATCCATTGCCAGATTCATTCTGTATCTCACAAGGAAATTGTGAAGTGTATCACCTGTATGCTGCTTGAAAATTCTGTTAAGGTGGGAGGAGTTGAAGCGGAAATATTCTCCCAGAACATCATTGGTCAAATTTTCCTGATAATTATTTTCTATATATTGAATTACACGCCTTACAATGTCATAGCTTCGTTTTTGTTCCGGGTTTTGCTGCGTTTTGCAAAGGCGTACAATGTTGATTATTATAAATTTAAGGCACGTAGACAAAAGCTCAGAAGTATAATCATTTTTCAAATAAAATTCTGATGCCAATAGCCTTAAATTTGCTTCAAACTGAGTTGCAGTTTCAAGGTAAATATGTTTATTAAGAATTTCAGAGTCTTCAAAAACGATTCTTTCAAGTGCACTGTTTTGTGTGAAGTTCTTTGATTGAATCGGGTGAAATGATTTGTTAATATGCGAAAAATTCATCGTATAGTCGAAATTAACCGCTATATATGACACACCTTTTTCGTCTAAATGCCATGTATATTCCGTTGCAGATTGAAAAAGAATGGCACAACCCGGATGCAAGGGATGGTTTTCCCCGTCGACATCCATGCTTCCGCTTCCGCTTAATATGTAAAAAAGCCGGCAATCGGGAGTTTTAAGCTTGGTATAAACATCACTTTTTGCTGTGTTGTTCATGGAAGTTATAAGTACTTTTCTTGCAAAGGGTTCAATGTTTTTAAGCAGCAATTAAATCACCTCGGTGTTAGTTTATCACAATCGATATATTTTTGCAAGTATTATTTAAAAATGGATATTCCGCTCAAATAAAATTTATAAAAGTCTGAAAAACACAATTTAATGTTTGTTTATGACATTTACATACAAATTTTTATATGCGATAATACAAGCGTAAAAGGAAGGTGCAACTTATGTTTGGGAGAACAACGCCTGAAAAAGCAGGCATTTCATCTGAAAAGGTATTTGAATTTTTTAAAACTATTGATGTGGCAAATCTGAATACCCATAGCGTTATCATGGCAAAGGGGAATGACATTTTTGCAGAAAGCTATTATAAGCCTTTTCATAAAGATTATCTACACAGAATGTATTCGATTTCAAAAAGTTTTATTGCAATAGCGGTAGGACTTGCATATACAGAGGGCTTACTTTCTCTTGAGGATAAAGTTATGGATTATTTCCCCGAATTAAAAGAGGATAATCCCAATGATTTTGCCGCGGACGTAACAATCCGTGATATGCTGACCATGTCTACAAATTGTTGCGGACATTTTCCTTGGTATCAGAACTGCGAAAGCAGGCTCCGGGCGTACTTCTCTATGAAGGTTTCAAACAAGCTTCCGGGTACACTTTTCTTCTATGACTCTATTGGCTCATACATACTTAACTGCATTGTTGAAAAGCTTACAGGGAAAGAGTTCCTGGAATATTTAAAGGAGAAGATTCTTCTTGAAATTGGTTTTTCCAAAGGAAGCTACACACTTTACGCCCCCGGCGGTTATACAATTGGTGACAGCGGAGTAATGTGTACCTCCCGTGATTTGCTTTTGTTCACACGCTTTGTTGCACAGTATGGCGAGTGGAACGGAAAACAGTATATTGACCGTGAATTTATGAAACAGGCGGTTACAAAGCAGGTTCACAATAATATAATCAACGGTGTAAACTATTACGGAAGTCACGGTTACGGTTATCTTATCTGGTGTATGCCTGATGACGGATTTGCGTTTATAGGCATGGGGGACCAGCTTGCAATATATGACAGAAATACCGATTTCACTTTTATAATAACATCGGACAATCAGGCAGACAGTGCCACGGCAAGACCTATTATCTTCCACGAGGTATATAAAACCCTTATACATAATTTCGGTAAAGAACAGCTTCCCGAAAACAAAGAGGCGTATGCTTTATTAAGCGAATATATGGATAGTCGTATGCTTACGTATCAAAAAGGTAAATACGACTCCACTTTTTCTGAAAAGATTAACTCCGTTAAATATAATCTTTCAGAAAACTCAATGAATATTGCTTCATTCAGCATAAAGCTTGAAAAAGAAAGCGGAATATTCAGCTTTGAAAAAGACGGTATAAAATATGAGTTTCCTTTCGGTATGGGTAAAAACATTTTCGGCAAATTCCCCGAAAACCGCCGTCAATTGCTTTCTATGGGGGATATAGGCGAGGGGCATTATGAATGTGCAACCTCGGCGGCGTGGGTGATGGAGAATCACCTCGTTATAAAAACTCAGATTATAGATACATATTTTGGCTCGTTGAATATTCATTTGGTTTTCAAGGATGATGATGTTCAGCTTTTGATGAAAAAAAGCGGTCAATATATTCTTGACGGCTTTGAAGGATATGCAAACGGAAAGAAAGCTTAGGAGGAACAAAAAATGCAAGGTACAATTACTAACATTCAGAGATTTTCTCTTACAGATGGTGACGGAATCCGCACAACCGTATTTTTTAAAGGGTGTAACATTCACTGCAGCTGGTGTCACAACCCGGAAACAATCAACAACCACAGTGAATTGATGTTTTATGAAACCAAGTGCATAGGATGCGGAAAATGCTTTGAGGTATGTCCCACAGGAGCACAGCAGATAGTTGACGGAAAGCATATAATTGACCGCACAAAGTGCGTTAATTGCGGAAAATGTGCCGAAGTTTGCTACGCAGAAGCTCTTGTGATGTGCGGAGAAAAAATGAGTATAGAGGACGTCATGTATCAGGTGCGTCAGGATAAGGCATATTATGACAGTTCAAACGGAGGCGTTACATTATCAGGCGGTGAAGTTCTTTGCCAGAAGGAATTTGCAATTGCTCTTACTGATGCGTGTCATAAAGAGAATATAAAGGTTGCACTCGAAACAAATCTTTCTTTCTCCTTTGATTACGCAAAAGAGCTTCTCGGTAAGGCTGACCTCATTATGTGCGACCTTAAAATATTTAATGACGATGAGCATAAAAAATATACAGGTGTGTCAAACGTGAATATTATTGAAAACATTAAATTACTTGATGAACTTGGTATTCCCGTAATTGTACGCACCCCGCTGATTCCCGGTGCAACGGATTCAATCGAAAATATTAGTGCCATCGCAAACTATATTAAGAACATGAAAAATCTTTTCAGATACGAAGTACTTAATTTTAATCCCCTTGGCGAGGGTAAGTATAAGGCTCTTAATGCTGAGAATCAGTTTGAATCGGCAAGACCTTTTAATGAAGATAAACTTTCCGGAATTCGTGATACACTCACTAAAATCGGAGTTTCATACAAAATAATATAAGGAGGAATCGAATTATGAGTGAACTGAGATTGATAAATAAATTTTCTGCTGATGAAGAGTTTTCATTTGACAAAAGAATAAAGCTTCTTCGTGAAAGAAAAGTAGCTCAGACAGAGGAAAAGGCACGTAGCGGCGGAGCTAACGAAGATGATTACGGCCTTATCGTACAGTATGAATTCCAATATAAGCTTAAGCCCAATCATCCCAACGGTTCAATTTACGGCTACAAGGCGTGGACGGAAAACTACTGTGCAATTCTTGATTCCCATCCTTTGTACTGCGACCCTCTTGATGCGTTTGTCGGAAAGGGATTTCTTTTCCTTGAAAGACTTCGTCCTGTAACCTGTAAGTGGAATCCCGATTATCCTTTTGATGATTTGAAAGAACTGTTTGACAAGTATAACGTTATATCAGGTATTGATAACTGCCACCACTTTACTCCCGACCTCGAAATCGGATTTGAGCTTGGATGGGGTGGTATCCTTAAAAAGCTTAAGGAGCAGAGAGCACTTCACGACGAAACCCATCACGAATTTTACGACAGTGAAATCGCAGTTGTCGAAGCTATTATTCGCTTCTTAAAAAGAATGGCTTCGGAAATCAAGGAGCTTGCAGATAAGGAAATAAATCCTACACTTAAAGCAAATCTTTATGAAATGGCAACAATGAATGATAAAGTTGCCGATGCTGCTCCCGAAACATTTAAGGAAGCAATTCAGTGGATGTGTTGGTTCAGTATGCTTTCCCGTACATACAACCGCGGAAGTGCAGGCGGCCAGCTTGACGAAATGCTTCGTCCGTATTATGAGAAAGACTCTAAGGCGGGAACTCTTACAGATGAGGAAGCAGTATTCTATCTTGCGTGCCTGTTCCTTCAGGACAGCCGTTATTTCCAACTTGGCGGTCCCGACGTAAATGGCAAAGATATGACTTCCAAAATTTCTTATCTGTGCCTTGATGCGGCAGATAAAATCAATATTGCTTGCAATCTCACAATTCGTGTGCACGATAACCTTGATGAAGAATTCTTCAAAAAGTCAGTAGCTTATCTCTTTAAAAATAAGCAGGGATGGCCAAGATATTCTTCCGATACGGCACTTGCAGAAGGCTTTATGAAGTGCGGATATCCTCTCGAACTTGCAAGAAAGAGAGTTGCGGCAGGTTGTCACTGGATGTGTATGCCCGGTATGGAATACACGATGAACGACACAGTTAAAATCAATCTTGCAAAGGTATTTGAGGTTGCCTACTATGAAATGATGGAAAGTAACGGCGAAAAATCCGTTGATAAGCTTTGGGACCTTTACAAAATCCATCTAAAGGCGGCTGTTGATGCAACGGGAAACGGTATTATGCATCACCTTAAATATCAGACAAAGAGCCAGCCTGAACTTATACTTAACCTCTTCCAGCACGGACTTATTGAAAAAGGTGTAAACATTACCGACGGCGGTGCAAATTATTATAATATGTGCGTTGACGGAAGCGGTATTGCTGTTGTTGCAGACAGCTTTGCGGCTCTTAAACAGAGAATTGAAAATGAAGGAAAAATTACATTTGAAGCTCTCACAGAGCATATGAAAAACAATTACGAGGATAAAGACGGTGAGTATATCCGTCAGCTTATGCAAAACAGCGAGCGTTACTGCGGTGGCGGATCTCTTGGTGATGAGTGGGCAAAGAAAGTAAGTGACCTTTACACCCTTCTCGTACGCGACCTCAACAATCAGCATCCCGGAATCAACTTTATCCCCGGATTCTTCTCCTGGTCAAACACTCTTGGACTCGGAAGTACGGTTTCAGCTACTCCCAACGGAAGAAAAGCCCACGAAGCAATCAACCACGGTGCAAATCCCAACGGCGGTTTCAGAAAAGACGGTGCAGTTTCTGCTATGTGTAACTCAATCGGTATGATTCAGCCCGGCTATGGTAACTGTGCACCGGTTCAGCTTGAATTTGACCCCGGTATTGCGAATGACGAAGAGGGAATTGACAAAATGGTTGAAATGATTCGTACAATCATGAATACCGGAAACACACTTCTTAACATTAACATTATTGACGCAAAGAAAATACTTGAAGCCCACAAGGACCCCTTTAAGTATCCCGACCTTGTTGTAAGGGTAACGGGCTTTACAGCGTTTTTCGCAATGCTTTCACCGGAGTTCAGGCAGCTTGTAGTAGACCGTGTAACCTCGGTTAACCCTGAAATGGTAAAATAATTTGAATTTATATAATTGGAGGATTAAAAAATGGCAGAAGAAGTAAAATTTGAGTATGTGGACACCAAAAAGGCAGAAACATGTGCAGTAGAGCTTTGCAAAGGTGAAATTAACGGAGCACGTCCCGTTCACCATACAATTGCAGAAGGTGACAGTGTAACATTTGGTGCAAATGTCGGATATTATCATATCCTTATCCTTTTGGAAGGTGATGCTGTTTACACAACAGACGGTAAAGAGTATAAGTTTACTAACAGAACTACATTTGTTTCTGACCCCAAGAAGGATCTTGTTGTTAAGGCTAATGCCCGTACCCGTATTCTTGAAATTCAGTGGGATGAAGAAGACGGTGACGAGGCAGACCTTAAGGAATACAAGACAGAGTTCCCTGTTGTTGTACCTTATCAGGATTCCATTCAGTACATCGACCCCAATAAGAGTGAAAAGACTATCAGCAGAATGATGATTCCTCACGAAATCATCCCCAGATTCACAATCGGATCTGTTGAATCTTACGGCTACGACCTTGTAAGACCCCACGCACATCCGATGCTTGATCAGTTCTTCTATAGCTTTGCAGAAAATGATATGGAAGTTATCATTGATGAAGGTAAGTACAATATGAAGGGTGACGAAATCATCCACATTCCGCTTGGTTCAAACCATGGTGCAGAGGTTACAGGTGAGAGACATATGCATTATATGTGGGTTGACTTTATGCCTGATAAGGAAGCGGCTCTTAAAAGACTTAACTTCAGCCACCGACCTACAGGTACGGTGCGTGACTTTGCCAACGAGGATAAAACAAGGTGATTGATTTAACAAAACCAATCAGACTTGACCGTGCGTGTGCGTGGCGTACATATACGGGTGGCAGTCTGATTGATAAATTGCACGGAGTCGATTCTTCCGGTGACACAAACTTCCCCGAAGAATGGATAATGTCAACGGTCCGCGCCCGTAACAGCGGCAGAGAAGATATTGTCGAGGGGCTCAGTATGGTGTCAGGGACAGACGTTTCGTTGGCAGAGCTTATTGAAAGCAATCCGGAAGTCGCGCTAGGTGAAAAGCATATTGAACGTTTTGGAAACAA
>JAZQVQ010000343.1:0-2814 GCA_045631825.1 Eubacteriales bacterium
ATTCACCAATCCACTCAAATCCGTTTTCTTCACTCAATCTGAAAGCAAGAGGTTTTGCTTCAGGTGCAAGTGAACTTTTAGTTTGGCATACAACTCTGATTTCAGGCTCGTCCTTAATTCTTCCGACAATCAGTACACTTCTTGCAGCCGCCTGAAAGTCAATGGAACCTAACCCTCTGTATGCTGATTTACCCATACTGCTTTTGTTCATATGTCCGATTAAGATAATTGCACATTTGTATTTCTCTGCGAGTTCAGCCATATGTTTCATAACAGGTCTGATTTCATTAGCTCTGTGCATATCTATATCAGCCCCCAAGAACCCTTCTATGGGATCTAAAACCACGAGTTTTGCATTTGTTTCAACGATGGCTTGTTCAAGCCTTACATCACGCATTGTAAGCGGTGTGTCTTTATCATCTATTACAAGCACTTTTGTGCAGTCTGCATCAGCAGATAACAAACGTGGTTTGATTGTATCCGCCAATCCATCCTCTGCCGTTTGGTAGATAACATTTATCGGTTCTTTTGCTTCTTCATTTACAATGCTTTCGCCCTTGGTAAGCCTTGCGATAATCTGAAGCACAAGAGTTGTCTTTCCTTCGCCAGGATCGCCTTGAATTATCGTTATCTTTCCGTATGGGATAAAGGGATAAATCAGCCATTTTACTTCTTCAACTTCAACATCCTGCATATTTATCAGCTTTAAATCTGACATTTTTATCACCTCCTATTGAATTTTCAATAGAAATGTGGTAAACTGTATGTGTAAAGTTTGGAGTGTTTACCACATTCCTCGGTCCCGAAGTATTTGCCGATACTTTGGGACTTTTACTTTTCTTGCAAACCATTATAGGTTACCGCCACCATTTCGATAACGGCAAGTAAGTCTGCATCTACTTCTGCGCCGTTTTCAATTCTTTTAAGTTCGCTTAAGATTTCTGTCATTTGGTCTCTTAATGCCTTAAAAATTCTTGAGCTTGGCTGTACAATTACATCTCTTTCGAGCAAACGCCTTACCATATATTCCTGTTTGGTAAGTCCCGAAAGACTAACACGAACATCCAAATCGGCTCTTTCTTCCGGTGACATCATAAATGACGTTGCCTTGTTTCTCCATCTACCTCTTTTGTCAAGCTTCTTTTCCAAGTGAATCAATCCTTTCATTATCAAGTCTGTTTGCCATTTCATTTTGTGTTGTCGGGAACAAGTGAGCATATCTATATGTAATATCAATGCTTTCGTGTCCCACACGAGCAGCTATTGCAACTGCAGAGAATCCCATATCAATCAAAAGACTTACATGGCTATGTCTGAGTGCGTGAACCTTAATTCGCTTAACTCCTGCTGCTTCTGAACCTCTTGTCATTTCGTGGTGCAGAAAGCTTTTTGAAATCAAGAAAATTCTGTCAGTAGGTTTTATGCCATATAACATATTCAAATATTCTTTGACTTCTTCACAAAGGAATTCAGGCATCTTTATGATTCTGTTGCTCTTTTTGGTTTTAGGCGGTGTTATTACATCTCTTTTATCTATCCTTTGATATGATTTGTTAATCCTGAGAGTACCTTTCTCAAAATCAAAATCTTCGGGAGTTAAGGCTAAAAGTTCTCCCATTCGGATGCCACACCAATACAGAATCTCAAATGCATAATAAGATTTAGGCTTGTGCATCAGGGTTTCAGCAAACTTCAAATACTCTTCTTTTGTCCAAAAGACAATTTCACCTGCTTCTTTTTCACCGATAGGTCCTGCTTTTGTTGCCGGGTTTTCTTTCAAATCATAATAGCGCACTGCATGATTGAAGATTGCGGTAAGCTGATTGTGCATTTGTTTGAGATAGGTCTGTGAATACGGATCTCCTTCCTCATCTTCAAAAGCCAACAATTCATTCTGCCACTTGATAACATCCTTAACAGTAATTTCGCTTAACTTTTTGTTTTTGAAAAACGGTATAATCTTACTGTTTATCACACTATTTTTTGTTTTAAATGTGTTTTCTTTAATTCGATGTTGTAAATCCTCGATATAAAGTTCAACGAATGAATCAAATCGCATATCAAGGTTAGCTTGTGATTTCATAAGAAAATCTCTTTCCCACTCAAGAGCTGCTTTTTTTGTTTCAAACCCCCTTTTCATTTTCTTTTCTCTGACTCCATTCCAATTAGTATAATAGAACGAAGTGTACCATTTGCCCGTTTTCGAGTCTTTGTAAGCCGGCATTTAATTCACCTCCTTTCCGTATTCTTTTGAATAAACCTTTTCCATGAAATATTCACGGTTGATTCTGCCGTCAATTACGAGGTAACCTTTTGCTTTGAGTTCCTCATTCAGCTTTTTAATGAGTTTATAAGCATAAGTTTCAGAAACTCCAAGCACTTCAGCTACTTCTGCGGCTCTCATAAATAATGTTTTTTCCATAGGTTTTACCTCCTTGTTTTATTTTACACTAAATTATTTTGTTTAGTGTCATTTATATTATACAGATTTGTTTAGTATTTGTCAACCCCTTTTGATAAATTTCTAAACTTTTTAATTTAATTTCTTAAATCTCTTGATTTTTCCAATTTTGTGTGATATACTAAATTAAGAAGTTTAATATACGAGGTGTTTATTATGGCTATTGGTCAAAGAATTAAGTTCTTTCGTAATTTAAGAAAGTTTACACAGAAAGAGTTAGGATTAAAGCTTAACTTCCCTGAAAATGCTGCCGATGTTCGTGTGGCTCAATATGAATCAGAAACAAGAATTCCAAAGGAAGATGTAATCAAAGCTTTCGCAGAGCATCTTGATGTATGTCCTTCAGCTCTTGA
>JAZQVQ010000344.1:0-3576 GCA_045631825.1 Eubacteriales bacterium
TTTGCAAACAAAAATGATATTGAAACCGTAAAAGACTACTTAAAAACACTTGTAGAAGATGACGTGGGCAGGTTTGAGGGAAATGATTATTGTAAAAATGCAACAATAAATACGGTTCTTTCGGTATATGAGAAAAAAGCGAAAGAAGATGGTGTTAAAGTGAACATTTCAGCTTCTGCCGGATACGACATTCCCATATCGCCAAAAGATCTGGTTATTGTAATTGCGAACCTTTTTGAAAATGCAATTAACGCTGTGAAAAAGCTGAAGTCAGATGATACAATCGTTGATGTGGATATAAGAGAAAAAGAAAATCGATTGCTTGTGAAAATTGAAAATCCGTGCAAACCCAATCTGAAATTTGATGAAACAGATTATGGTATCGGAATCAGTTCTGTGATTGCGGTAACAAATTCTTATGAAGGTATGTATGATTTTATTGTCAAAAACGAAAAGTTTATTGCAAAAATCTGCCTGAATTTTTAAACAGAAATGCAATCTGTGCCAAAAAAATGCAATCTATGCCAAACTCCCCTTTTCGGGGAGTTTTTTTGTTATAATCTTTCGGTAAAACGAAATGAAAGGTTGTACTGTATATGCGATAAATCAGAAAATTATAATCCAAGGCAAACAATGTTTACAGGAAGGAGAAAAAATATGTCAAAAAGAATTATGGCGATGCTTTTAACGTTTGTTATGGTATTTACTGTTATACCGACAAATGTTGTTTCGGTTTTTGCAACAGAGAATAACGTACAAGCTGTTCAAAAGACATCGGAAAACGATGGAACAACCGAGAAACAGCTCACAATAGATGCTGGAGAAATTTTAGAAAATCTATCTGACTTTTCGGATGTTTCAAAAGACAGTTGGTACTATGATTCTGTAAAATATGTTAAGGAGAATGGCATATTTTCAGGAGTAAGTGCCAATCAATTTGATCCGAAAGGCGAACTTACAAGAGCTATGTTCGTTACCGTTCTCGGCAGAATGGCAGGTGTTGATGCATCCTCCTATCAAGCCCAGAGCGAATTTTCGGATGTTTCAAAGGATGCGTATTATGCCCCATATGTGGCATGGGCAAAAAAACACGGTATTACGGGCGGCACGGGTGAAGATAAATTCTCTCCAAACAGCCCTGTAACAAGACAGGAAATGGCAACTTTCTTTGTAAGATATTTTGACGCATTCGATGTGGAATATGATACAGGGAAAAAGGTTGATACTACACCTGCGGATATTTCATCGGTTGCTTCGTGGGCTAAAGATTCTGTTTTAAAGCTTTGGTCTGTTGGCCTTTTGAATGGAGACGGTAAAAGCTTTGACCCGTACAGCAAGGCGACACGTGCTGAAACTGCGGCACTTTGCGAGCGTACAGATAAATCTGTAAAAGTATGGTATAGTGAGCCGGATGTCCCAAAAGTTACAGAGCCGGAAGAGGCGAAGAAAGATGAACCTGTTAAAAAGCCTACATCAAGTGGCGGAAGCAAAACGGTCTATTACAAAGTAACTAAGCACATTGGCGATGAAACTGTTGAAGAAATGGCAAAATCACGCTCTCTTTTGAGCCTTGTTTCCGTGCCTGCACAGGCGGACAATCAGATTTTCATCGGCTGGTACTATGATGAAGAATTGACGAAACCGGTTAAGAGCGACGATGTGTTGACCGGTGACGTTGATGTGTATGCAAAATTCAGCGAAGTAGAGCTCATGGAGCCAAGCGGAAAGCAGAATTTTATTACACAGGAAGATGCTCCGGCAAACTTTGAAATCAAAATCAAAGCAAATACCAAGCCGGAACTTGGAGTAGACTTTACTTTTAAAAATATTTCTTCTCCTGACAGAACGGACGGTGTAGAGGATGCAAATGCACTGCTGCCTGAAGAAACGCTTACAATAAGCGGGTCAAATGGACTTTATACCATAAAAAATAACAACGGTTATACAGCAGGCGACACATATCAGATTGAACTTTTAAATGACGAAATGACTTATGTTGCAACGTTTGCCAACGGAGATGAAACAGACGAATATGTTCGCTTTTACAATGTTATTGTAGCCAAAGAGGAAGCTCTTGAACTGCAGATCAATGACGGAATCAAATATATTAATGCGGATGAAGAACTTTCTCAGGTAGATAAAGAAAATGTACTTGCATATTCAGGTCTTTATAAAGCAACATTTTCAGAAGATGGTGAGGCTACATACCAGGCAACGGAAGGCAACGGCAGCTTTACCTATAATGGTAGCGGAATAGCTGTGGGTGACACAGTTGCGGTTTATTCAGGAACAAAGCCGTCAGAAAGAAGTGTTTTAAACGACCATGACGGCGATGTGGCATACCTTGAAATTACCGCAATAGATTCAAATACATATTATTACAAAGTGGCAGAAACAACAGACGTTCTTTTTACGCCCGATGTATTGCCGATTGATATTGACGAAGGCGATGGTGTAGAGAGTATTGATGCCGGAAGTTTAGTTATCGACAAAGATAAGCTTGGTTTTTCCGGGGGTGAATACAAGGTTATGAATCTTGATTCTCAGACTATTGTTGAAGTCGGAGATTTTATTGGCTTTTATACCGGTGAATTTGGCGGTGCGGCTCAAAATGCAGGTTATGCCAGAATTACTGCGATAGAATATTCCGAAGAAACTGCTACGATTACTTATGCCGAGGCAGCAGAGGCTGATGTTCTTGCCTCAATGGATATGTTCAACGAAAAAGAACTCTCGGAAGAAGAAATCGAGGATGCTTTAGATAAGCAGAAGATTGAAGAAGCTGTTAATGCACAGCTTATGGGAAGCAACTTTATTCAGGAGGCTGCGCAATATCTTGCTGAGGCATCACTTCTTACGGAAGAAGTTCAAGAGGTTTTCGGTGAGGATACCAAACCGGAGGATTTGATTATTATCTATCCTGATGGCAGAAAGTTTGAAGATGGAGATATCCATCTGATGGGTAATCTTTTTGAAACTGCCGAAGACAGCACTATTCAGGTTTCCGTAACAATCACACCAAAACTGGAACATTTCGAAGACAGTACAGGTGTAAGAATCGAAATTTCAGCAAAGTTTGAGTATGATGTTCAAAAAGAAGGCAGTAAAAAGAAACTTCATTTGGAACTTACAACTCTTTTTGAAGAGGAAGTTTTACTTGGTTTTACTGCGGACGGCGGTGCTGTATGGAAGAAGAAATGGATATTCCCATACATTGCCGACTATGAAATGAATGCCAGTGTCGGTATCGGTTCGTACACAGGTATCGGTATTACCGCAACTGCAAAACTTGATCAGGACGAAGTAGATGCAGGTATGCCGTGGCCGGCAAATGACGGAGCAGAGTGGGGAACCAAGAAACTCTTCAAGCTTAGCGAAAGCATAAAGAAGGCATCAGAAAAATACAAAAAGGTTATGGCAGAGGCAGAGGGAAGCCACGGTGGAGGTCTTGAGGATAAGTACAAGGACTTCATGGAAAATGCCAATGATGCTTGGATAGACATTTTTGAGTTCAATATTATTGATAAGTCAGGCACCGTAGACCCATATGGTGTTCTTGCCTACGGTGTAAAGGTT
>JAZQVQ010000345.1:0-34985 GCA_045631825.1 Eubacteriales bacterium
ACCACTTACATTTTACTTGGAGGTTATTACTTTTTCTATATTCGGGCTTGCTTATAGCTCGCCCGTTTTATTGTAGCTCCGCTCGTTTTTGCCCCCGGTAGAACCGGGGGTTTATTTCCACGTCTAAAGACACCAATTTAAAATGAGGTATACCTTTTTGGTATACCTCTTACTGTTTTGGTTAAAATTCATAAACATAACAATCATTTACAAAATATCCGTCAAAAAAATGCATAATGTTTAATCTTTTATTCAATTATCAACTTGACGAATGACGTCGTTTGTTATATAATTATGCTATAGTAGTGTAAATATTACATTTTTTAAGAAAGGCTATAATTATGGACAGAATTAGTAAAGAGAATTATTACCTCGATATTGCCCAGACAGTCGCTTCAAGAGGCACTTGTTTAAGACGAAACTACGGTGCAATTATAGTCAAAAACGACGTTATTGTTTCCACCGGTTATGTCGGTGCTCCAAGAGGCAGAAAAAACTGCTCCGACCTTGGTTTTTGTATGCGTGAATCTCTTGGCATACCGAGAGGTGAGAGATATGAGCTTTGTCGTTCTGTTCACGCCGAGCAAAACGCTATTATCGCCGCATCAAGAGAACAGATGCTTGGTGCAACTCTTTATCTTGTCGGTGTAAATTACATAGACTCAACACTTGTAGGCAACGCAAACTGTTGCCAGATGTGCAAGCGTACTATTATCAATGCCGGAATTGAAAAGGTTGTTGTAAGAAATACTCCAACCGAATTTACGGTTTACAATGTGGAGGACTGGATTACTGATGATGATAGTCTTTCCGGTAAGTTCGGATATTGAAAATGAGTCAAATTACCTTTATATGTACAGGAAACACCTGCAGAAGTCCTATGGCTATGGAAATCTTCAACAGCTTGTATTCGCAAAAATACGGCATTGTTGCAGACAGTGCAGGTTTATCGGTAATGCCCGGTGATACAATAAGCGAAAACTCAAAAAAGGCTTTATCGGACATTGGTATTGATTCAAGCTATGTATCAAAGTCTTTATCAAAAGAGATTGTTGACAAATCTTTATGTATCATTTGTCTTACAAACCGTCATGCACAAGTTGTAAAAGCTGCATTTCCTTTTGCAAGTAATCGTGTTTTTTGTTTTAAAAACGACATTTCAGACCCATATGGCTGTGATTTGCGTGAATATATTATTTGCCGTGACGAGATAAAAAACGCAATTGAGCAATTATTGCCATTGATTGAGAAAACAGCCAAGAATGATTTTGAAATTTCCCACGTTATCCAAAGTGACATTGGCATAATACACGAAATAGAAAATCAGAATTTTTCTCGTCCCTGGTCGGAAAAAGCTATTGAGGATTTTCTGTCGGTTTCTTGCAACAAAATCATAACCTTAAAGCACAATGGACAGGCTATTTGTTATATAAGCTATACGCAAATTGATGATGAAATTCAGATTGCCAACATCGCAACAGAAAATGGGTATAAGCAAAAAGGTGCTGCCTATACTCTTTTAAGCCACCTTATTGAAAGCTCAAAAAGTGACGGAGTTACAACCATATCGCTCGAAGTTCGTCCATCAAACAACAAGGCACTTGGGTTATATGAAAAATGTGGCTTTTCAAAGGTTGGCATAAGAAAGAATTTTTATTCTGAACCTACAGAAGACGCCATTATACTGCAACTCAAAACGCATTTTAAAAATGTTTAAACTTTGAAGGGAATTTATAAAATGAACATACTCGCAATAGAATCTTCATGTGATGAAACTGCCGCATCGATTGTCAAAGACGGCAGGTTCATTCTGTCAAGCAAAATTGCTTCTCAAATTGACATACACGCCCTGTATGGAGGCGTTGTGCCTGAGATAGCTTCACGTGCACACACAGAAGCAATTTCTTCCATAACAAAGTCCTGTCTTGACGAGGCAAATCTCGGTATGTCACAGATAGACGCTATTGCAGTGACGAACTGTCCGGGGCTAATCGGTGCTCTTTTGGTAGGCGTTAATTTTGCAAAATCTTTAGCCTATGCAAATTCCCTGCCACTAATTCCCGTCCATCACATACGTGGTCACATAGCGGCAAATTATCTTTATTTTAACGGGACTGACGGACAAAAACATTTAGAGCCTCCTTTTACTGCACTTGTAATTTCAGGCGGACATACTTCTATTATCGGTGTCAAATCATACATTGATTTTAACATAATAGGTTATACCCACGATGATGCAGCTGGCGAAGCCTTTGACAAGGTTGCAAGGCTTATAGGCCTGTCTTATCCCGGAGGGGCAAAAATGGACAAGCTTGCTTATGAGGGCAACAAAAATGCCATTGAATTTCCTTTCGCACGTGTAAAAGACTGTCCGTTTGACTTTTCTTTTTCGGGGCTTAAAACTGCTGCTATCAACTACATTCACACGCATGAGCAAAGCGGCAGAGAATACAGCAAGCAAGACCTTGCCGCTTCATTTACCGGGGCAGTTGTAAAAGCTATAACAAGCAGGATTGAAGATCTTATAAATGACAAAAACGCACTTATAGGTAATAAGCTTGTGCTTGCAGGCGGAGTCAGTGCAAACAGCCACATAAGAGATGCTATTTCTCTTGTTTGTCAAAAACATTCCATTGAGCTTTACATTCCTCCCTTATCTCTTTGCGGTGACAATGCCGCAATGATTGCAAGTCAGGCTTATTACGAATATACGATTGGCAAAAAAACAGCCAAGACAAATCTCAATGCTTATGCAACAATGGGTGTTGACGAGGTGTAAAACTCTTTTGGTTGACATAATTTTTTAAATATCAAACTGATTTATCCTTGCTATTGTGGAAAAAGTGTGGTTTTAGTGTGATTTTTTGCACAAAATGTGGAAAACTCGGTTGATTGTGTGGAAAACATTATGTAAACTACTAAATAAAGAGCAAATCAAACTTACAGAAAAGGTGAAAAAATGAACAACGAAAATTCAAGCAAAAAGTACATATCAAATGCAGTGATCAGAAGGCTTCCAAGATACTTCAGGTATTTAAGAGAGCTTATACGTTCTGACATTATGAGAATTTCCTCAAAGGAACTGTCCGAAAGAATGAATGTAACTGCATCTCAGATTCGTCAAGATTTAAACTGTTTCGGCGGCTTTGGTCAGCAAGGGTACGGGTACAACGTAAGATATCTTTACAACGAAATATCCCACATTCTCGGTGTTGAGTGTCATTTCAATGCAATAATTGTCGGAATAGGAAACCTTGGTAAAGCCCTCTCGACAAACGCTATGTTTGCAAAGCGTGAAATAAACATAAAGGGGTTATTTGACACAAATCCCGAGGTTATAGGCGAAACTTTTGACGGACTTACGGTAATGGATGCATCAAAGATGTCCGATTTCTGTAAGCAGAACAGTATTGACATTGCCATTCTTACAATTCCAAAAGCTGCGGCACACGACACGGCGGTTTTACTTGCACAAAGCGGAATAAAGGGATTCTGGAATTTTTCCAATGCCGAGCTTTCGCTAAAAGAATACCCCGAAATTCACATTGAAAATGTGCACCTCGGGGACTCACTTATGGCTTTATGTTATGAGCTTGCAAAGAAAAGAGATAATTAATTTTTAATATTCGCCTTCAAGGAATTTTATGGTTCTCTCAACCGAGTCCCTTGAATTTCCCCAAGGCTCTGCATCATAGCGATAATCAAACTTTTTACAAAACCAAGAAACGTCGTTTTTAAGGCTATCCATATACTGAGACATAACTTTTCCAAGGCTCTGTGCAAAGGTCGCATACTGCTTCTTATCAAGTCTTAATCTTGCGTATTCGATAAGCTCACTTGCGTGTTCCAGACAAAAATACGGTTGCTGTTCAAACAAAGTACGAAATTCGCTCTGCTTTTCCCAAAGCAATACTGCACACATAAGCATTTTTTCAAATTTTTCATCGCATCTTTCGCATATATAGCAGGATTTACTTATCTTTTTCATAGACTCCGCAGCTTTTTTGCTGTTATCCTTTAAAAGCAGGGAATTTCTCCAGACAGTTACATCGTCTGAAATTGTATTAAGGTGGCTTTCGAGCATAAGTGCAAGGCTCAGTTTATTATTCATTTCAAGCATTTTTGAAAAGTGCTTTTTACAAAAACCAAGCTCATTTGTTTTTATTCTTATATCGGGTTCCATCATTGATGCTCCCATTATAAGCTCACGTTCGTCGTCCTCGAGCTTTCTTTTTAATGCACAGAACGGACAACCGTCCTTTTTCCCGAATGCCTCGTTTACGGGAATTGTATATATTTTTTCCTGCATTGTATTTCACCTTTTTTCTTTTTTTACTATATTAACACTTTACAGAGCAAATATCAACACTTAACTGTAAATTTTAATGGAGACAAATATGTTTTTTCAAAACAAAATAAATTCTGAAAATTCATATATTTTCACTCTGCCAAGACCTTGCAATTTCGACCTTTCACAGATTTTTGACTGCGGGCAGGCTTTCAGGTTTAACAAATTGCAAAGTGACCGCAACACTTATTGCGGAGTTGCTTTTTCAAAGTACATAGAAATAACACAGACGAATAGCGAGTTAATATTCAAAGGTATCACAAAGCAAGATTTTGACGATATTTTTTATGATTATTTTGATTTGGATACTGATTACCAGAATATAATCGAAAGCTTTAGCGACGACGAGGTTCTTTACACTGCCGCAAAATTTGCTCGTGGTATAAGAATTTTAAAGCAGGACAAATGGGAAGCCCTCTGTTCGTTTATCATAAGCCAAAACAACAACATTCCCAGAATCAAGGGTATAATTGAAAATATGTCAAAAGCTTTCGGCGAAAAAATACTTTGCTTTGACGGCGTTTGCCGTTACGCCTTCCCTACTGCCAAGGCTTTATACGATGCAGGACAACAACGCATTTTCGAGCTTAAAACCGGTTTTCGTGCAAAGTACATATTTGATGCTGCAAAAAAAGTGTGCGAGGGTAGTATTGATCTTGATAGCATTTCTCAGATGCCAACCGATAAAGCTCTGGTTATTCTGCAGCAAATATGCGGTGTCGGTCCCAAGGTTGCAGCGTGCACTCTTTTATTCGGTTTTGCAAAGTACGATGCGTTCCCAGTTGATGTATGGGTAAAACGAATTTTAAATACATATTACAGCAAAAAACAAAGCAGGCATTTTTCACTTTCCAATGCAGGTATTGCCCAGCAATATCTCTTTTACTATGAAAGATGCAAAAACAACATATATCTATAGATTTACGGAGAAATTTTATGGACGCAAGAACAAAAACACGAGTAGCTTACCGTTGTCCGTACTGTGCAAGTGTTATATCAATTGACGTTACGGAAAGAATGATAGAAAACAAATTCCACTTTGCCTGTACCGAGTGCAAAAAGTCAAATTTTGACTTATCCTTAACGCCCTCGGGTTCCATCAAGGTTATTGTACCTTGCCTTATGTGCCCCCATCCGCATCCATATACTGTTTCAAAGGAAATATTCTTTGAGAGGGACATCTTCATTCTCTCATGCTCCTTTACAGGTCTTGACATTTGTTTTATGGGAAATGAGAACGAGGTTGAGGACGAAATAGACAGAAGCGGTGCTGAAATTTCTGCTCTGACCGATGAAGAATTCATCGGAGACGAAAACAAAAAAAGTGCCGACATGATGGTTGCCGACACAAGCGTTATGAGAGAGGTTTTGTTTGCTATTGGAAATTTGGAGGCTCAAAAGAAAATTTCCTGTGTTTGTAAAAGCAAAGCCGTAAAGGTTATTGTCGATTACGACAAAGCAGTTGTTGTGTGCAAGGTATGTGCAAGGAAGATTGACGTGCCTGCACGTAATCGTTTTGATGCAAACAATGCTATTGACCTTGAAAGTATTATTATCACATAAACGGTTTTATTTTACAAACAAATAGTATATTATCCCCCATATAACCGAAGCCGTACATCCATACAGAATAACAGGTCCTGCGATGGTAAACATTTTTGCACCAACGCCAAGAACAAGTCCCTCGGATTTACTGTCTATTGCCGGGGATGACACGGCATTGGCAAAACCGGTTATTGGTACAATAGTTCCTGCCCCTGCAAATTTTGCAATTTTGGGGTATATTCCAAGTCCCGTTAAAATGCAGGACAACAAAATCAAAACAGACGGGGTCAATATTTTTACATGCTTTTCGCTTATACCAAAATACAGTCCCGCATCTGTTATTGCTTGTCCTAAAATGCAGATTAGTCCTCCTACAACAAACGCAAAAAAACAGTCCTTTACAAGATTTGATTTTGGGGAGTTCTTCTCGGCATATTTTCTGAAGCTTTCTTTTTCTTTTTCACTGAATTTTCTTTTATCCATTTTTACAATCCTCTTACTTTTTATACTACAATACATTCATCTAGGGAGATAGCTGTGGTTTTTGCTAGTCTTATATTTCTTTACATATTCTTTCCTTTAAATCTTATTTTATACTACACTGCAAAAAAAGAAAGTATCAGAAACGTCATACTTATATTCTTTTCGATTTTGTTTTATGCCTGGGGTGAGCCTGTCTGGGTTTTGCTTTTGATTCTCACTTCTTTCCTTGATTACAACCACGCTCTTAGCATTGAAAAATATCGTGGAACAAAAAGGGCGTTGACGCATCTTTCAATATCGGTTTTAACTGATATCGGCATTTTTGTCGTATTCAAGTATTCGGGTTTTTTAGTGTCAAATTTCAACGCCTTAACATCCCTTTCGCTACCTGTCCCGAGTTTTGCTCTTCCTATAGGCATTTCGTTTTACACATTCCAGACTTTAACCTATGTTATTGACGTATACAGAGGAAATTTAAAGCCTCAAATGCATTTCCACAAGTATCTGCTATACATTTCGTTATATTTCCAGCTTGTTGCAGGGCCTATAGTAAGATACAGTGACGTTGAAAACAGCATTTTAAATTTAAGGATTATAACTCCCAAGAAGTTCTCAAAGGGCATATATCGCTTTATAACAGGTCTTGGTAAAAAGGTTATTATAGCAAATACTGCAGGAACTTTTGTAGACAAATATATGTCAGGAAATTTTGACTTACTTGATGCACCATCCGCCTGGTTTGGAATTATAATGTACACACTTCAGTTATATTATGACTTTTCAGGCTATTCCGATATGGCAATAGGTCTTGGATATATGTTTGGCTTTGACTTTCCCGAAAACTTTAATTATCCGTACATTTCAAAGAGTGTAAGCGAATTCTGGCGTAGGTGGCATATGACTCTCGGTTCGTTTTTCAGAGATTACGTTTACATTCCTCTCGGAGGAAACAGGTCGCACGTCTGGCGAAACCTCTTTATCGTATGGTTTTTGACGGGTTTCTGGCACGGTGCAAGCTGGAACTTTATAATCTGGGGTGTATACAACGGACTGTTTTTAATGCTTGAAAGGGCAGCAAAACCGGTCTTTGATAAAATACCTGGCTTTTTCAAGCACATCTATCTTCTTGCCGTTGTAAACATCGGTTTCGTTTTCTTCAAATTTACGCATTTTTCTCAGGCGACAGAGTACATCAAAATTATGTTTGGCTTTGGCAAAAACGCCTCTAATTCCGACGTTTTTCTTGTCATCTTAAACAACATTTTCTGGATTATACTTGCAATTATCCTCTGTATGCCGCTAATGAAAATGCTTGAAAACTTATACTACAAGGCTATAGTGCACGGCGTTGTATCCAGTGTTATTGCAAATGTTTTAAGATTTGTTTTATTATCAATCATCTTTGCTTTTTCAACATTTCATCTTGCGGGTAACAGTTACAATCCGTTTTTGTACTTCCAGTTTTAATTTAACTTTAACAACAGGTTCACATACAAGTATTATAATATCAAAAAATATTGTGAGGAAAAAATTATGGCTAAAAATAAAGGTTTGGGAAAAGGTTTTGCAGACATATTATTTTCGGATTCCGATTACTTATCAGAGCAGAGTTCTGATTTGGCAAATGCAGTTATAAACGTCAGAATTTCGGACATAGAGCCTGATAAAAAGCAGCCGAGAAAGGTTTTCAACGACGAATCTTTATCGTCTCTTGCTCAGTCAATAGAGCGTCATGGTGTAATTCAGCCGCTTGTGGTAAGAAAAATTCCCGGAGACAATTCAAAATACAGCCTCATTTCGGGCGAACGCCGTTGGCGTGCATCAAAAATTGCTGGCATTACCGAAGTTCCGGTTGTAGTTAAGGACATAAACGACACCGAAGTTGCTGCAATTATGCTTGTTGAAAATCTGCAAAGAGAAGATTTAAACCCCGTTGAGCAAGCCCAGGGTTTAAAGCGTCTCATTGACGAATTTGGTCTTACCCAGGCTGAAACTGCCGAGATTGTAGGCATATCAAGACCGGCACTTACAAATTCCTTAAGGCTTTTGTCTCTACCATCCGAAGCCCTTGATTCTTTATCATCGGGAGATATTTCAGCAGGTCACGCAAGAGCTCTTTTATCACTTATGAGCGAGGACGACATACTCACAGTTTTACAGACTGTTGTCGGCAAGGGGTTATCTGTTCGTGAAACAGAAAAGGCAGTTAAAATTTACATAAACCAAAAGCAAAATGCAAGTAATCCACCGCTAATAAAAGATTTCAAGCAGGTTGAAACCAAAATTTATTTAGACAAGCTCGAGGAAAAAATTTCTTCCGCACTCGGCAGAAAAACTACTATTTCCAAAATCAATCCCAAAAACAAGAAAGGCAAGCTTGAAATAGAATATTACAACAACGAAGATCTTGAAAATTTAATAAAATCACTTTGCGGTAACAACATTTTTGACGACAATTAAAGGGGTATTTATATGCAACAAACAGATATGCTTTATGTTGCTGTATGGGCTATTTTTTTAGGCCTCGTATTTGCAATTATTTATACGTACTACCAGAAACAAACTCTGTCAAAGTTTATATCTGCCTTAGTAAACGGCAGGTGTTTTGACGAGCAAAATGCCAAGACGTTTTCAAACCTCGGGTTTAATTCTGCTTTGGCACGCATTTTCATTAAAAGAAGTGTTCTTTCTCAATACGGACTTTCACGCATCATAAAAAAGGTCGAACTTGAAAACACGCAGAATCAAGATACTCTATTTCCTCAAAAAGAGCACAAGTTTTACATACAAGAAGAATTAATTTCAGAGGCTCAGAAAAAATACAGATACGAAAATACTCCTATATGGAAAATTGCCGTTTTAGTTATCGCTTTATTGATTATCGCTCTTATTTCGGTCAGCGTTATAAAATTCCTTGGTAATTTTGCAAAAAATGTATTTACCCCCGATAACAAAGGTACAAACACAGAACAAACGGACAACTTAAATGATGAAAGCGACAAATCGGGCGAGCTTACTAATAAGCAGGACAAACCAGAGAATGACCAGAAGGAAGATTCTCAAAATTCTTCCGCTGACAACAGCGAAAACGTTCCCGATGGCAAGCAAGATGCTAAGGACGAAAGTCCGGATGATGATTTACCCACCAGCCCTACCATTCCTACCATCCCAACAATTCCACAACCAAATACAAATACATTGGAGGAATAAACAGTGAGTACAAAAAAACAGACAAATCCTATATTATATATAGTCCTTGTAACACTTATTCTTGTTGCTGTTGCGGGATGTATTATCTACGCAACGGGATACAGATACATACGAACTCCAAACGTCAAGTTCTCTGGGTTTGTATTTGAAGGACAGCCCGTAAGCGGAAAGTTATCTTATGCCGACGGAACAAAAGGCGATCTTACAAAAGAAAAGACAAGTGCAAACGGTAAAATTATATATTCAACCGGTGACATATACGAAGGTACCTTAAATGGTATTATGCGTGATGGCTTTGGTAAAATAACATACAAAGCCTCAGGTGACGTATACGAGGGAGACTTCAAAGAGGATTTACGCACGGGAAATGCGAGCATCACCTATGCGAGCGGTGCAAAGTACGAGGGCAGTGTTGTTGACGGAAAATTCGAGGGCATTGGAAAATTTACTTTTCCCGACGGCTCCTGGTATTACGGCGAGTTTTCCAACAGCAAGAAAAACGGGCTTGGTGAATATCACTGGGCAGACGGCTCTTACTACTACGGAAACTATGTAAACGACAAACGAAACGGAAATGAAAACATAACTTTAACTCTTTCCGATGGCTCTGTTTACAGTGGAAAATGCAAACAGGTTTTTGCAAACGGCGATGTTTATGTCGGTGATTTCAAGGATGATGCACGTACGGGAAATGGTGAATACACCTGGACAAACGGTGAAAAATACACAGGTGAGTTCTTAAACGGAGTTTTACACGGAAACGGAACTTATTTCTATTCCCAGGACAGCTCTTACACAGGTGTTTTTGAAAACGGAAAAGCTCTTGAAAACACAAACTCCAATCAAGAAAATGAATAATACGGAAAATCTTTGCTTTTTAGAGGGTATTATTTCCATAAAAGCGGCAATTACTGCAAAAAAACGCAAAATTGACATTGTCTATATTGACAAGGACAAAGTTCAAAAACGTGACAGAAAGGTTGTTTCTTTTGTTGCGTTTCTCAAGGCTAATAACATACCCTTTACTTATGAAAAGCGTGAAGAAATAGATTTTTTAGCCGGTCAAAATAATGCCGGAAACACACATGGCGGAGTTATTGCATTTGTAGGTCAAAGAGAATACACCGACATTGAAGCCTTTTTAAAGCAGCTATCTTTAAATGGTAAATACGCCGTATTTCTTGACGGAATCGAAGATCCGTTCAATTTTGGATATTGTATACGAAATTTCCATGCTTTTGGTGCAAATGGATTCATAGTGCCAGAGCGAAATTGGTTATCTGCTGCAAACATTGTTGCAAGAGCTTCAGCCGGTGCAAGTGAATACGCTGAAATTTGCACAAGCAGCTGTGATGTCAAAACTCTGCAGCTTTTGCGTGACAATGGCATTGATATTGTGTGTGCTGCAGTATCGTCAAATTCCGTTTCACTTTTTAATTACAAGCCAGAAAAGCCTTTTGTCTTATTTATAGGCGGCGAGAAAAGAGGTATTTCAAAGGAATTTTTTGAAAATGCCGACACTGTAGTTCACATACCTTATGCAAACCCCGATGTTTCCTATTCCCTTCCGGCAGTGTCTGCCTCAGCAATCTTTGGCAGTTTTCTATCTAACTGTTTTTGATTTTATCAATACACAAAAAATGACGCTTGGGCGTCATTTTTTTATTTATGCAATTCTTTTTTCATACGTACAAGTTTTTTGTTTTCCTGCGTGTAAACATCTTTGCAAGCATCAAACCCGTTCTTTTCATAAAATCCCTTTGCAGACACTTGAGCGTCAACAAGCATAGTTTTTATATTTTTATCTTTTGCCTCTCTTTCGAGTCTGTCAAGCAAAATCTTCCCAAGTCCCTTTGTTCTGTATTCCTGCAAAACTGCAATTTTGCCAATCACAACTTGGTTGTCGCTTAAATGGCACATTCTTGATGTTGCAACTGTTTTATCATTATCGTACACATTGATTATTGTCGCATACTTATCAAGCTCATCACTTTTTGCTCCGGACAAAAACTCAAGCTCACTTCCAAAAACCTTTTGTCTGACAGAAAGTGCGTCCTTAAGCAACATACTCGCTCTGCCGCAGACAACTTTGAATTCTTGGTCTTGCTTTTTGATATATTCTTCATTTGCACCAACAAATCTCTCAAGTGAAAGATCAGTACCGAATTCATCATCAAATCTCTCTATAGCCTCTTTGATTTGCTTTCGCTTTGCGGCAGTTATCTTTTCATTACGCTTTGCACGTATAAGTATATTTTTCGGAGAATGTTCTATATCTATAAACTCAAGAACATCTTCAGAATATCCGCAGTATTCAAGCATCTTTGCCCTCAAAGCATCGGTTGCAAGGGCACAAAACCGTTCTTTAATGAGTCCAAAGTCTGTCAAAAGAGAAAGCGACTTACTTTTTACTTTCTGATTAAATTCGTGCTGACAGCACGGAACAGAAAATATATAATCGGTCTGCCACAAATATGCGTTATACAAGGCATAGTCTGTTGCAACATCACACGCATGAAGTGCTATAACCATATCGGGTTTTACCTTTGGGTTATAGTCCTTTATATCCATACACAAAAAAGACAAATTTTTATACCCGTACTTTTCAGCTAAGCTATTACAGTTTTCTATAACATCCTGCTTTAAGTCAAGCCCCACTATATTTACGTTTTTATGCATAATATGAGTAAAGTAATGATAAACGACAAACGTAAGGTACGATTTTCCACAACCAAAGTCTACTATATTATAGCTATCTCTTTTGTCATTTTCGACAACATCATTTATAAACTCTGTAAATCTGCAAATCTGCTTATACTTACTATAATGCGAGTTTACAAGTTTTCCGTCCTGCGTTGCAATTCCTATATCCTTAAAAACAGGAGGCATATTTTCGGAATCTATTATATACTGTTTTTTTCTGTTAAGAGAGCTTGGCACGTTGAGAACTGTTACATTCTTTCGCTTATTATGCAAAACCTTGCCTTTTGAAGAAATTCTGATTCCGTAAACATTTTCATGAGTAAAAATTTCTGCATTTTTAAATTCATCTGTCAGCATTTTGCATATTTCATCACAAAGCTGCTCGTATGTTACCTGCTTATGAAAAGCCTGCTTTTGTGTAAAGCGTTCAACAAAATAAACCGTTTTTTTATTGTTCTTAACGAGTTTTATATCCGCACGTTTATATTTTGAATCTTTTTCAAAAGGAATACTGAAAACAACCTTTAAAATGTCGTTTTGCATTATTTCTTTGACTAATAATTCTAATTGTGTCATAATCAAAACCTCAGTGCTTCATCTATTGCAGTTTTCAGGGCGTTTTTGGCAGATACCATTCTTATATAGCTTCTGCTTGGTTTATTATGCTGCGATGTAAGCAGTTTCTTTGCATACACCGTATTCTTTACGGCAACGCCCATATAAACAAGACCTATCGGCTTTTGCTCTGTCCCACCCGACGGGCCAGCAAGACCTGTAAGGGAAATTGCAATATCACTTCCCGAAAGTTTTTTTATACCAAGTGCCATTTCCTTTGCAGTTTCTTCTGAAACCGCTCCGTATGTGGCAAGTGTTTTCTCTTTTACTCCCAAAATATCCATCTTTGCTTTATTTGCATAAGAACACACACCAAAACCAAAAACTTCGCTTGAACCGGGGACTTCCGTTATCAGCTGCGAAACAAGTCCTCCCGTACAGGATTCTGCGGTTGAAATAGTCAGTTTCTTTTGTTTTAAAATCTTGACAAGGGAATGTTCAAGCGACAAGCTATCTATATCGTAAACATACTCTCCAATTTCATTTTTTATTTGCAATATGACGGGATCAATAAGTTCTCTTGCTTGTTGACTGCTCTTTGCAACAGCAGTAACTCTGAGTCTTACCTCGCCATCATCAATATAAGGTGCTACTGTGGGATTCTTTGACGTACTCATCAAGTCAAAAAGCTTATTTTCCACATACGATTCTCCGACACCTAAAATATTGACGTTTGACGAAACAAGCACGCCTTTTGAATACTTCATCAAGTAAGGCAAAACCGATTCTTCAAGCATAGGCTTCATTTCTCTTGGTGGACCGGGCATCATAACTATGCACTTTCCGTCTTTCTCCATACAGATACCCGGTGCAGTTCCGCAATTATTTATAAATACCTTTGCTCCCTTTGGAACAAATGCCTGTTTTTCTATACTTTGCGTCATTACACGTCCGCTTTTCTCATAGTACTCTCTTAGAAAAGCAAGTACATCCTCACTTTTAACCAGTTCAAAGCCAAACTTTTCTGCACACACCTTTAATGACAAGTCGTCATAAGTGGGGCCAAGTCCGCCTGTTGTCACAACAAGCTCACTTCTGCTTAACGCTATCTCAAGGCACTGTGCAAGACGCTTTGGGTTATCTCCACACACGGAATGATACAACACATCAAAACCGCTCTCGGAGAGTCGTTTTGACAGATATGCAGCATTTGTATTTACTATATCACCAATAAGCACTTCTGTGCCTATACACAATATTTCAGCAATCATTAATCCAGGACCCTCACTTTTTCAATTCCTGCAACAGCTTCTCTTACCAAAGTTTCCACGTCAAGTTTATTTTCTTCCTCAAGCAATTTTTCTATAATCGGGTTTGTCACAGGATGTTTTGGTGTAAACACTGTACAACAATCCTCATAAGGCTCGATTGAAATATCAAAAGCACCGATTTTTCTTGAAATCTTTATTATTTCCTCTTTATCAAGAGCTATAAGCGGTCTGAATACCGGCAACTTTTTTACAACCTCGTTTGTTACGTTCAAAGCCCCCATTGTCTGACTTGCAACCTGTCCGAGACTTTCCCCTGTTATTATTGCTCTGCACTCATTACCAAGGGCAAACTCCTCGGCTATATGCATCATAAATCTTCTTAGAATAAGAGTAAAAAAATCCTCCTTACAGTGCATTTTTATCTGCTCCTGTATTTTTGTAACTGATGCGACATTAAGATTTATATGCCCACAGGTATCCTGCATCTGCGATGCAAGTCTCACAACCTTTTCACGTGCCTGGATGCTTGTATACGGATAGCTTTCAAAATGAAGTGCCTCTATTCTTACCCCCCTTTTTGCACACATATATCCTGCAACGGGGCTATCTATTCCACCAGACAAAAGCAAAAGTCCTTTACCTGCGCTCGAATATGGCATTCCGCCGGCTCCCTGAAGTACCGTGCAACTTATATAAGCATACTGGGTTCTTATTTCAACCCTTACAACAAGCTCAGGGTTATAGACGTCAACCTTAAGACGAGGGTTTGTACTGAGAATTACCCCTCCACATTCTCTTGAAATTTCAGGTGATGTCAGTGGAAATTCTTTATCCGAACGTCTTGCCTCAACCTTAAAGGTTTTTACATTTTTAAGAGGCAATTTAGTATACTCACCTACACTACTTAGAATTGTCTGCATATCCTTTTGAATTCTCGCCGCCCTACACACTGTTGTAATTCCAAAAACCTTTGTACAAGCGACAACTGCATTTTCAAAATTATTGACTGCTTCTTCATCTTCGGGAGTTACATAAAGTACAGACTGTTTATTTTGTATTGAGTACTTTCCAAATCTCTTTATTCTTGCCTTTACATCCTTTATCATAAGGCTTTCAAAATACGACCTGTTCAATCCCTTTAAAACAACTTCCCCGAACTTCAAAAGTATAACTTCGCTAAACTGTTTCATCTTATATTTCCTCTTTATTCTCCAGAACTTTTTTTAAATTACTATTTAAAAATGTAACAAAAACTTCATCAGGCTCAAACTTCATAAGTGTTATTTTTGAATTAAACTCAAACATATAGACAAAGTAGTTCTGCGGATTTATGTTTTTCATATAATTAACGCAGAAATTATACTTTTTATAGTTTTGTTTATTTTCAAAAAACTCCCTTGAGTCAATGACATTTGTTAGCGAGCCTTCATAATCAAGGCAACACACACATATACTTTTCTTGCCATTAATCTTATATATTTTAAGCTCTTTATCTGTTGCCTCGTATACATAATCACTACCGACATACTTTATATACAGTTGCACCGAAATCATCGCAATAATTAGTGACGACAGCTGATAAACTATCTCAAATTTATTTACAAAGCCCGAAAGTGCAAAAAGAATTATTGCAGTTATCGCCCCTATAAAAGACATATTGCGAGCTTTATTATTTTGTATTTTAGGCCTACAAGTCACTTTTTATCCCCCAGTCTTACAATGTCTATTGCAACTTTATCATTATCTATTTTTATCACTGCATAAGAGCCGAAATCCGAATCTCTCGGCAAGCAAAGGCTTCCGGGATTTACATACCAAACCCCATTTTCCTCTGTGACTTTCGCAACGTGTGTATGTCCATACAAAACTATATTACTTTTATATTGTTTTGCTTTACTTTTCAAAACATCAATACCCATATTTACATCCTGCAAATGTCCATGTGTTATATAAAAATTCTTTCCATCGAAATTAAAAGTGTTTTCACCGGGAACATTAAACGGATTTGCATAATCGCAATTTCCCGAAACGCCTATAAAAGCAACATCAGGAAAGTCATTTCGCACATCAAACATGTCGGTACACTTATCCCCCAGGTGCAAAACAAGATCAAGACCACTCCGGTTTACACTTATTACCTCTCGCATAACCCGACTATTATTATGAGTATCTGAAAAAACAAGAATTTTCAAAATATAAAACCTTCTTTTAAATCAAAAGTAACAAAAAAACACAAAAACACATAAAATATACAAAAAGAAAGGAGCATATTTATGATTGACAAAAGCAAACTTGAAAACATTTTAAAACTTGATGACAACACACTTAAAAACAAGATAGAAGATGCATTAGCCTGCCCCGAGCTTTACGGACAACAAGTAAACATTTCTTCCTCCGATATAAACACGCTTCGTCAGAAGGTATCTTCCCTTTCCAACCAGGACCTTGAGAAAATAATTGCGTCCATAGGACGCGAAAATGCAGAAATTATTGCAAAAAAACTATCTTCTAAGTAAGGAGGCAGAGTTATGGCTGACATACAAAATGACAAATTATCAGCGTTACTATCAGATCCTGAAGGTCTTAAAGCAATTTCAAGCATTGCCAAAACTCTAATAAATTCCCCTCAAAATACAACAAGCCAAAACACCGAAAGTTCCGGCAACACATCTTCTTCTGTCCCTATTCCTCAGGCTGACACACAAGCTATGCCGGTATCTTCTCCAATACCCAAAGCATCTGCCGGACATCAGATTCACAACCAATTCGACGACAGAGTTAATCTTTTACGGTCAATCAAGCCTTATCTTGCAGAAAACCGACAAAGTCGGGTTGACAGCTTAGTCAGGGCTATAAGCATTGCAAAGCTCATAAACACATACAACGAAAACCCCGATATATTTAAGTTTTAGCACTATCAAAAGGAGTATTCTTTATGTACCAGAGAGCATATCAACAAAACAGTACTGGCAAAAACCACGTCACTACATTTGAAAATCCATCTGCCATAAACCAGATGGCAAGGTTTTCACAGCAAAATCAAAGAAATAAGGACTGCGAAAAACATACCCCGTCCTTCCGTAATGAACAACAAGTATTATCGGACGAACAAACTTGTCAGGTCAACGACAATCACTATGAGTCCCGCAATGAAAGTCAAAAACACGACAGAAAAAACAATTCTCTATTGAACATAGGGTTTCTTAACCACATAAATCTTGATGATTTACTGCTTATATTCTTAATTATTTTATTTTTGACCGATGACAACAATCAAAACGATTTTATGATACCAATTCTCTTAATTATTATTCTTCTTAATTGATAGAATTAAGCACAATTGTCTCTGTCTGGTACACAAGTACATCGTTTTCATAGCTTTGTGCCTTGACGACGATGCCATAATCAAGGCTTAACCAGTATATCTGTTTTTGAGTATAATTTTCAAACGTTGTATCAAACGACAATTTTACAACTGTTCCAAACGATTCATATTCAAAGCTATAAGATGAATCAGAAATTTCCGTTAAGCTCTCCAAAAACATTTCGTGGTTAACTACAACACCACATTCGTCGGATATATTAAAATTTCCGTTTTGAAGCGTCACAATGTCGCCCTGTTTTCCTTGTAAATCAAAATAACTTATATCAACATAATCGTTATACTGTTGTATTTCTTTCTGTTGTGTTCCATTACTGTCAAAAACACTTGCCTGATACAGACTATTCTGGCAACGAATTGTCACCTTTTTTTCAATTGCAGTACCATTATAAAAGGTTTTTGTACTTGCCTCCTGATAATAATTATCTATTGGTGTAATACTCTGCAGAAGTTCCTTTAGGTTATCCTTTGTTATCTGCGGAAATACAACCTGTATTTTATTTTCATTATTATCCGCGATACTTTCATATATCTCTTTATTGTTATTATAACTATCTGCCGGTGTCTGAAAATTCGGATCAATCAGTCTTTTTACAAAGTCAGGAAGTTTAAAAATCCCGAGAAAATACAACCCTATTACTATCCCTATTATAACTAAAAATATAAGCAATATATTCAAAACAGAGAATATAATTTCATTGTACTTTCTCATATTCAATCATCTCTCCCTATTACTTGGCAATATCGTCTTGGTGCAAATCGTTTTCTTTCATTTCCTTGGAATACAGCATATTAAGATACAGAACAGCTATTGCTATCGCTATCATAATTACTCCTGAAACATACTTCTGCATTGAGAAAAGTATTGCCGATATACCGGAAATACCGCTTACTGCATACAGTATAAGCACTGAATGACGCTGATCAAAGCCCTTATCTATAAGTCTGTGATGGAGATGTCCTCTATCCGGCGAAAACGGACTTTTTCCTGTCAGCAATCTTCTGATTACCGCAAAAGCAGTATCAACAAGCGGAAGTGCAAAAGTTAAAAACGGGACTATAAATGATACCATAGCATTGAACTTAAAGCATCCTTGTATTGAAAGCACGCTCATTGTATATCCCAGAAACAACGAGCCGGTATCTCCCATAAAAATCTTTGCCGGGTTAAAGTTGAACGGCAAAAAGCCAATACACGAGCCTGCAAGAATTGCTGTCATTATAATTACTGTAATGGGAGTATCACTACTGAGCAGCGATATAAACAGCGACACAGATGCTATTGCCGAAACCCCGCAGGAAAGTCCATCAAGTCCGTCTATAAGGTTTATTGCATTTGTAAGTGCAACAATCCAGAAAACAGACACAACCCCCGCAAACGAACCAAACTCAAACAAGTTACCGAATATATTTACCTGTTCAATTACATTTCCCGAAAATACTGCTATACTTCCTGCCGCAATCTGAAAAAACAGTTTTATAAAGGCATTGATACTATATTTATCATCAATAATTCCTGTGACAACAACTATAACACAGCCAATCAGCATACCTATAATTTTTCTGTCAACCTTACAAAAAATCAGCGATGAGATGACAAATGCAAGGAATATCGCAACGCCACCCATAAGCGGCATTTCTTTTTTATGCATACGTCTGTTATCTTTAGGAATATCCGTGACCTTAAACCTGAAAGCAAGTGTTCTTACAACCGGAGTCAACGAAACAGATATACAAAAAGCACACAATGTTGCAACAATAATATAAACCGATAAAATATCCATATTATTAACTTCCTCTTTTAATACTACTTAACTGTGTAAAATCCTACTTTTCTATAAACCTTAGACATAGTTTTACGTGCAAAGTAAGCTGCCTTACCTGCACCATCTGTCATAATACCCTCAAGATATGCCTTATCTTTTACAAGATGTGCATATTCATCTCTGACTTTTTCAAGGCTATCGGCACAAACCTCACCCACTGCTGCCTTGAAGTGGCCGTATCCCTTACCATCAAACTCTCTTTCAATCTGTTCAAAGTCTTTACCCGTAAATGCAGAGTAAATTGACATAAGGTTATTTATTCCATCTTTTCCGGGTGCGAATTTTACAACTGCCTCTGAATCTGTAACCGCACGTTTGATTTTGCGTATAGTTTCATCACGGCTTTCAATTATGGCAACGTATGAGGCAGGATTGGGATCTGATTTACTCATCTTTTTAGTCGGATCGGTAAGTGAATATATTTTTTTACCCGTCTGTACTATAAAAGGTTCAGGTATGGTAAACGTATCACCATACACACCATTAAATCTCTGTGCTATATCTCTTGTAAGTTCAACGTGCTGTTTCTGGTCTATACCAACTGGCACAAGGTCTGTCTGGTACAGAAGAATATCTGCCGCCATAAGAACGGGATATGTGAAAAGTCCTGCATTTATATTATCAGCGTGTTTACTTGACTTATCCTTGAACTGTGTCATTCTTGACAGTTCCCCGAACATTGTATTACATCCGAGAACCCACGAAAGCTCTGCGTGTGCGGGCACGTGACTCTGGACAAACATTGTACTCTTTTCGGGATCTATTCCACAAGCAATATAGAGTGCAAGACCTTCAAGTGTTCTTTTTCTAAGCTCACTTGCTATCTGTCGCACTGTTATTGCGTGCAAATCAACTACGCAGTATGTGCAGTCATAATCGTCCTGAAGTGTAACCCAGTTTTTTATAGCTCCAAGGTAATTGCCAAGAGTAAGTATTCCACTCGGCTGTACTCCTGAAAATATCCTCTTTTTCGGTTGCTCGCTAACATTTACGTTTTCTGTCTGTTGTGTAACCTGATTCATTTTTTATGCTACCTCTTTTATATATTCATATTTTTCATAACTGCACCAAGCTTATCGACACCTGCCACTATCTGATTTTCAAGCGGCATTGAATAGTTCATTCTGAATGAGTTTGACGGGGTATTCTGTTCCGGACAGAAAGTAACTCCCGGTACAACCGCAACTTCCGCCTCAACTGTCTTTTTCAAAAACTCTGCCATATCAACACCATCAGGCAGAGTGCACCACAAGAACAAGCCTCCTTCGGGACGTGTGAATTTCACGCTTTCCGGGAATTTTTTATCCATTTCCGAAAGCATTAAATTACAGTTTGTTCTATACAAATTACATATAGTCTTTATATGGTCATCAAGTCCATATGTCTCTATAAACTTCGAGCAAAGCATCTGGAAAAACTGATTTGTATGTACGTCATTTGTCTGCTTTACAACAACTACCTTTTGTATAAGATCCTTATGTCCGCACAAATATCCGATTCTCATACCAGCAGACAATATTTTTGAAAACGAGCTGCAATATACAACTATTCCCTCGTCATCAAGGCTCTTAAGTGTCGGAACATCTTTTCCGGCAAATCTGAGTTCGCCGTACGGGTTATCCTCAAGAATCGGTACGTTATATTTTTTTGCCACGGCAAGAATTGCCTTTCTCTTTTCAAGCGAGGTTGTTATTCCTGCAGGGTTCTGAAAAGTAGGTATCAGGTATATAAGCTTTACATTTTTATCTGTTTTAAGAACATTTTCAAGTTCTTCCGGATCTATACCATCTTCACCGACGTCAAGTCCTTTTAAGTTTACTCCATACGAACGGAAAGCATTAAGTGCACCTATAAAGCTTGGGTTTTCACACACTACTGTATCGCCCTCATTACAGAGAACCTTACAGGTAAGGTCTATTCCCTGCTGACCACCCGTTACAATAATGGTTTCATCAAAATCACGACCTATGGAAAACTTTGTTTTAAGTCTATCCTGAATCTGTTCAATAAGCGGCTTATACCCCTCGGTTATTCCATACTGAAGTGCCTGTGCCGGAGTATTCTGAAAAATCTCATCTGCCAGAACTTTCATTTTTTCAACGGGAAATGATGCCGGAGACGGATTTCCCGCTGCAAAAGATATTACGTTTGGGTTTGTGAGTGATTTGAAAATCTCTCTGATTGCCGACGGCTTTAATGAACTTACTTTATTTGAAAACTCAAATGTCATAAACATACTCCTCACTTTATAAAATAATTACAAATATACCTATTTTAAGTATTATATCACTTAAAATGTATTAAATCAACACAAAAATTTAAATAATGTATTTTTTGAACATAAACAAAAGAATTCGCCGCTTTTTCCAAGCGGCGAATTTTAAAATTTTTCAGTTAATCAATTTTCTTGAGCTATCAAATGGGAACTTTCACTTAGAGAACTTTTCATCTATAGCTGCCGCTGCATTCTTTCCTGCACCCATCGCAAGAATAACCGTAGCTGCTCCCGTAACTGCGTCTCCTCCAGCATACACGTTATCACGAGAGGTAAGTCCGGTTTCATCCTCTGCAACAATACCGCCCCATTTTTGTGTTTCAAGTCCTCTTGTAGTTGACTTTATAAGCGGATTGGGCGAAGTTCCTATTGCCATAATAACGCAGTCAACGTCAAGTACAAATTCACTGTTTTCAACCGGAATTGGTCTGCGTCTTCCCTTTTCATCAGGCTCTCCAAGCTCCATACGGACACACTTCATACCCGTAACAAAGCCGTTTCTTGCGTCTCTGTTGTCATCAGGGTTTTTATAGCCAAGTATTTCTGTCGGATTATTGAGAAGTTTAAACTCGATTCCCTCTTCCATTGCGTGCTCAACTTCCTCTTTACGTGCCGGCAGTTCCTCGAGCGAACGGCGATAAACAATATACACGTTCTCTGCACCAAGGCGTTTTGCACTTCTTGCCGCATCCATTGCAACGTTTCCGCCGCCGACTACTGCAACATTTTTCGCCCTTAACACCGGTGTATCCGAATTATCCTTATACGCTTTCATAAGATTTACTCTTGTCAAAAATTCGTTTGCCGAATACACACCCTTATTGTGTTCACCGGGAATATTCATAAAGTTAGGAAGACCTGCTCCCGTTCCTATAAATACCGCCTTAAAGCCATAGTCACTCATAAGCTCATCTACAGACAAAACTTTACCTATGACCATATTTGTTTCAATCTTAACACCCAAATCCTTTAGTGCTTCGACTTCCTTTGCAACTATTGACTTTGGAAGTCGAAATTCCGGAATTCCATAAACAAGAACTCCTCCTGCTACGTGAAGTGCCTCAAAGACAGTAACCTCATACCCCTTTTTAGCTAAATCACCTGCACACGCAAGTCCAGACGGTCCTGAGCCAACAACGGCAATTTTTATTCCGTTTGACTTTGGTTTTATCTGCTTTTCTGTGCAATGTTCATTATGGTAATCTGCAACAAATCTTTCAAGTCTTCCTATTGCTACAGGTTCACCCTTTATACCACGCACGCACTTTCTTTCACACTGAGTTTCCTGAGGGCAAACTCTTCCGCAAACTGCAGGAAGCGAGCTTGACTCAGATATAATCTTATACGCCTGTTCAAAATTTCCGTCTGCAACCTCTTTAATAAAATCAGGTATATGTACTCTGACAGGACATCCAGACACACAGGGTTTATTTTTGCAATTTAGACAACGTTGTGCCTCATCTATCGCCATTTCGGGAGTATATCCGAGAGCTACCTCGGAAAAATTTTTATTTCGTACATCGGGTGCCTGAGACGGCATTTCGTTCTTTTTTAGCGACATATTTGGCATTTTACTTTACCTCCGAGTTGAGCAGGTTACAAGTAGCCTCATGGCTCTTTCTTTCAAAATCACGATACATACTTGAACGTTCTATCGCCTCATCAAAATCAATTTCGTGTGCATCAAATTCAGGTCCGTCAACACAAGCAAATTTAACCTTTCCTCCGACTGTGAGTCTACACCCTCCGCACATACCTGTTCCGTCAATCATAATGGGATTCATACTTGCAACAGTCTTAATTCCATACTTTTTAGTAAGCAGGCTTACAAATTTCATCATCACAAGCGGGCCTATTGTAACAACCTCATCATATTGTTCTCCGGCTTTAATGAGCTTTTCAAGTGCATCTGTTACAAGACCCTTTTCTCCGCAGGACCCGTCATCGCTCATAAGCACAAACATTGAGCTATTATTTCTGAATTCATTTTCAAGAATAACAAGGTCCTTATTTCTGAAACCGACTATTGAGTGTACTTCCACACCTTTTTCGTACAATTTTTTTGCTACCGGCAGTGCTATTGCACATCCGACTCCGCCGCCGACAACTGCAACTTTTTTAAGACCGTCTGTTTCGGTTGCCCTCCCAAGAGGACCTACAAAATCCTGTATATAATCGCCCTTGTTTTTTATGCTAAGTTTCTGTGTTGTAGCACCAACTATCTGGAAAATTATAGTAACAGTACCCTTGTCACTGTCATAATCTGCAATGGTAAGCGGTATACGTTCTCCGTCCTCATCTGTTCTGAGTATTACGAACTGTCCCGGCTGAGCTTTTTTTGCTATTAGCGGTGCATATATATCCATAAGCATTACTGTTGGATTTAATTGTTCTTTCCTTACTATCTGAAACATTTGAAAGCCCCTTTGCTGATTTGTTATTCATTTATTATACCCGAATTGACGTTTTGTGTCAATACTTTAAAAGGACTAAGTTTCTATTTTGAGCGGATCTTATTAAAAAATTCACTTACTGTTTCTTTTAATACCAAAGCAGAAAACTACCCTCTTTACAGACGCAAAAGCAGTACGATCAAATGACCGTACTGCTTTTTATTATTCATAAAATTACTGCTGTGTGAGCTTTGCAATTTCTTCTGCGAAATTGTCTTCTCTCTTTTCAAGACCTTCACCCTTTTCAAAACGAACAAAGCCTGTAACCTTAAGGTCTCCGCCTGCTTCTTTTGCTGCAGCTGCAACATACTTAGCAACAGATTCTTTATCTCCCTTAACGTATTCCTGTTCCATAAGGCAGTTTGTCTCATAGAACTTACCAATCTTGCCGAGAACCATCTTTTCAAGAACAGCCTCAGGCTTATTTGCATTCTTTTCGTCGTTCTTTATCTGAGCAAGAATGATTTCTTTTTCTGCTTCAATCGCACTTGCAGGTACAGATTCTTTATCAAGAAACTTGGGGCTCATAGCTGCTGCCTGGAGGGCACAGTTCTTGAATACGTCTTTTGCAACATCTTCTGAAACGCTTCCCTGACCTGTAACTATAACACCAATTGTGCCGCCGCCGTGTACATACGAACTTGAAAGTCCTTCAATAACTACGAAACGTCTGATTGAAAGCTTTTCGCCTATCTGGAATATTTTATCCTTGAGTATTGCATCAACTGTGTCATTTGTTCCTGCATACTTACAATTAAGTAACGCATCTACATCTGCAGGATTCTCGGAAAGGATAGTCTTTAAAAGATCTGTAACAAAAGCTCTGAATGTTGCATTTTTTGCAACGAAGTCTGTTTCGGAGTTAACTTCTATCATTGCAGTCTTATTGCCTTCTGAAAGTATATCAACTATACCCTCTGCTGCAATTCTTCCTGCTTTCTTTTCAGCAACCTGAAGTCCCTTTTCACGAAGAATCTTGATTGCTTCCTCTTTATCGCCATTAGCCTCTGTAAGAGCCTTTTTACATTCCATCATACCAATACCGGTCTGTGCGCGAAGATCTGATACATCTTTAGCTGTAAAATTCATTTATTCTTCCTCCTGTATAGGTTTTTAACCTTTTAAGATTTAAGATTATTCAGCGTCCTTAACTTCTTCTGCTGTTTCAGCTTCTGAATCTGTGAACTGTTCACCTTGCTTACCTTCGAGAATAGCATCAGCCATTACTGAAAGTATGAGCTTGATTCCACGGATAGCATCATCGTTACCGGGAATTACATAATCTACTTCATCAGGATCACAGTTTGTATCAACGATAGCAACAACCGGAATACCGAGTTTCTTTGCTTCGGATACTGCGTTCTTTTCTTTCTTGGGGTCAACAACGAACATTGCGGAGGGGATACCCTTCATATTCTTGATACCGCCAAGGTTTCTTTCAAGGTCATTGATTTCTTTAACAAGAGAGATAACTTCTTTCTTGGGAAGAAGCTCAAATGTTCCGTCGTCTTCCATTCTGTGAAGAGCGTTAAGACGAGCGATACTCTTCTTGATTGTCTTGAAGTTTGTGAGCATACCACCGAGCCATCTCATATTTACATAATAACAACCGGATCTGTCTGCCTCTTCTTTGATTGCATCGGAAGCCTGCTTCTTTGTTCCTACGAAAAGAACATCGCCGCCCTCCATTGCAATTTCGCGGATAAACATATACGCTTCTTCAAGCTTCTTTACGGTCTTCTGAAGGTCGATGATATATACACCGTTTCTTTCCGTAAAGATGTACTCCGCCATCTTAGGGTTCCATCTTCTTGTGTGATGTCCGAAATGGACACCTGCTTCGAGAAGCTGTTTCATTGATACTACTGACATTTTTATGTCCTCCTTCTGGGTTTTTCCACCATACCTGTCCAAACATCCGGCATATCGCAAAAGAACGCAACACCCTTGCCGTGAACAGCTATGTGTGTGATAAAATTTAGGCGTCGGATTTTTCCGACGCCGATTATTATAACATATACCGCTATCGATTAAAATAGCAAAATCGTTTAATTTACATTTTTTTTACAATATTTCAACGTCTTGCATACTTTTTCCTCGGCGATGACTGCATACTTGCAACTTTCCCGCCTATCAGGCACGCCAGAAACAGCAAGACTGTAATTATTGAGCTCATGACAATATCCGTCTGTCCCTTTCTGAGACCTGTCAGTGACAATATAAACAGCAAAACAAAAAGCACAAGTCCTATGCAAAGACTTGTAAGGGCGAACGGAGTTTTTCTGATTTTAACAGCCACAAATGCACTTAAAAATGAACTTATCGCAACACAGACAACACCTGCAGGGAAAACAAACATTTCAGGGTCATCAAGCTTTGTCAAAACAAGTGAAAGCACAAATACAAGTGCTATACATGTTACAATCCCCACCGGCAAAGCAGCAACAAGTGCTTTAAGAAACGTCGGCTGCGTCTTTTTTACTGTTCTTTCAGCGTGGTTATGAATTCTTTTATTATTCTTCAAAATAAACACTCCCGTCATATTATCTTTCAACAAACAATATGCGGGAGCTTTATAATTTATTACTTATCTTACTTATCTTACTTATCTTCTTTAAGTACGGGCTTTTCTTCGTCTATCTTTTTAACACTCTTTACTTTATAACCGCCCTTTGGTCCCTTATCTGCGTCAGATACCGACTTTTCAACACTGGCTATTGCACTGCGGCGGACTCTGATTTTATTTCTGTCTGCACCTGTCTCTATTGTTATAACATCTTCCTTGATATGAGTAACCCTTCCTATGATACCGCCAATTGTGACTATTTCATCTCCAACTGAAAGGCTGTTTCTCATTTCTGCCGTCTGTTTTTCCTGCTTCTTCTGCGGTCTCAACATGAAGAAATAGAAGAAAGCAACGATAGCAACAAGATAAATAATCATAGTTGCCGTACCGCCTGCTGTATTTGTAGGTGTCTGTGTGTCAAGCAAGTTAAAATAATTTGTCATTTTCTGATACTACCTTCCTGAATTCTTTTATTTTCATTATGATATCATACCAATATGAATGTATAATGAATAGTTGATAAACAAACCTTTTACGATTAAATTTGTTTTAAGTTTCAACGCCGTCAATTTGTAAAAAAACTGTTAAAGACTATTGCAAATTATAATTCTTTATGGTATACTACCATAGTCAAACGCGATGAAAAAGAGTGCCTGTACAAGCACATACATCTTAAGAGAGGGACTGACAGCTGAAAAGGTCCTGATGTATATGTATATGGCGTTTCGCTTTGGAGCGGAAAAGTTCAAAGACTTTTACGGAAAGGTCCCGTTAAAGACCGTCTCTGTATAATTTAAGCATTTTGCAGGGAGGCAAGTTGTCCGATTTATTTCGGGAACAAGGGTGGTAACGCGTATAATTACGTCCCTTACGGATTTTAAATCTGTAAGGGATTTTTTATTTCAGATTAAAAAATACAACATAAAACAGGAGATGATTATTTTGAAGGAAAAACTTGAGGCTTTAAAAATCAAGGCAATTGAGGAATTTGCCGGTGCCAAAAGTGCTGCAGAGCTTGAACAGCTCAGAGTTTCTTATCTTGGAAAAAAGAGTGACCTTGCCACAGCGTTAAAAGGTATGGCTTCCCTTTCGCCACAAGAACGTCCTATAATGGGACAGTTTGCCAACAGCATAAGAAGTGAAATTGAAAATGCTCTTGAGGCTGCAAAGAAAAGAATCAGCGAGCTTGAAATAGCAAACAAGCTTGAAAGCGAAAAATTAGATGTAACCTTACCATCAAAGAAGTCTTTGTGTGCAGGTGTTCATCCTCTTACAAAGGTTCAGAGCGAAATGGAAGATATTTTTCTGGGAATGGGTTTTTCAATCGCCGAAGGGCCTGAGGTTGAAACCGATTACTACAACTTCACAGCTCTCAACACGCCTGAATTTCATCCTGCCCGTGATGTACAGGATACTTTCTATATTACGGACAAGGTTTTACTCCGTTCACAGACAAGTACTGTTCAGGTTCACGCAATGGAAAATTCAAAGCCTCCGATAAGAATAATATCGCCCGGACGTGTTTATCGTTCCGATGCAGTTGACGGAACTCACTCACCTATGTTCCACCAGATTGAAGGTCTTGTTATTGACAAGGGCATAACCATGGGTGACCTAAAGGGTACTCTTTTACTTTTTGCTAAGCAGATGTTTGGTGAAAAGACAGAAATAAGATTCCGTCCTCACCACTTCCCGTTTACCGAGCCTTCGTGCGAGGTTGACGTATCGTGCTTTGTTTGCGGAGGAAAGGGCTGTAGTCTTTGTAAGGGTGAAGGCTGGATTGAGATTCTCGGAGCAGGGATGGTTCATCCAAACGTGCTCAGAATGAGCGGTATTGACCCTGAAGTTTACACAGGTTTTGCGTTCGGTATGGGCGTTGAAAGAATCGTTATGACAAAATTCGGTATCTCCGATATGCGTCTGTTATACGAAAACGACATTCGTTTTCTATCGCAATTTTAATCGGGAGGTCTAAACTTATGAAATTATCAATGAACTGGCTCAAAGATTATGTGAGCAAGGATTTTGATCCAAAAGAATATTCAGACAAAATGACAATGACAGGCTCCAAGGTTGAGGGCTTTGAAAATCCCGCAGATGAGATTAAAAACGTCGTTGTCGGAAAACTTATTTCAGTAGAAAAGCATCCCGACTCTGACCATCTTCTCATATGTATGGTTGACATCGGCAAAGGTGAGCCTGTACAGATTGTTACAGGTGCCCAGAATGTAAAGCCGGGTGCTCTTGTTCCTGCCGCTCTTGACGATTCTTATCTTCCGGGTGGAGTTCACATCAAGGCAGGAAAGCTTCGCGGTGTTCCCTCAAACGGTATGCTTTGTTCCCTCGGTGAACTTGGACTTACTCTGCACGATTTTCCATATGCCGACGAAAACGGTATTCTTCTTCTTGAAGAGGACTGCAAACCAGGTGACGACATAACAAAGGTTCTTTGTCTTGACGACACAACTGTTGAGTTTGAAATAACCTCAAACCGTCCCGACTGTTTCTCTATGATCGGACTTGCAAGAGAAACTGCCGCTTCCTTTGGAACTGATTGCAACATAAAAACTCCCGTGGTTAAGGAAACTGCGGATGGAAAAACTATAGACGACTACATCAGCGTTGAGGTAAAAGATTCTGTTCTCTGCCCGAGATACGTTGCAAGAGCCGTTGAAAATGTAAAAATAGAGCCCTCTCCTAAGTGGCTTCGTGCAAGACTTCGTGCCTGCGGTATAAGACCTATAAACAACATTGTCGACATTACAAACTATGTATCTCTCGAATACGGTCAGCCTATGCACGCCTTTGACAAGGATTTTCTTGAGGGTGGGAAAATTATAGTCCGTCACGCCGAAAACGGAGAAAAGATAACCACTCTTGACGGAATCGAAAGAACTCTCAACGAAAATATGCTGGTAATTGCTGATACAAAAAAAGCCGTTGCGGTTGCAGGCGTTATGGGTGGCGAAAACAGCGAGATAAATGACAACACAAAGACTGTCATCTTTGAAAGTGCAAACTTTAACGGTCCGTCTGTCCGTATTACTGCAAAGAACATTGGTCTGAGAACTGAAAGTTCCGGAAGATACGAAAAAGGTCTCGATCCCGAAAACGCTCTTGGTGCAATCGAAAGAGCATGCGAGCTTATTGAACTTCTGGGTGCAGGTGAAGTTGTCAAGGGTAAGATAGATATTTACCCCGTAAAGCCCGAGCAGAAAGTTATCGACTTTGATGCAAACAGAATCAACGCCTTTCTCGGCACAGATATTTCCGAGCAGGAAATGAAAGATATTTTTGTAAAGCTCAACATTCTTCTCAAGGATGGAAAATTATACGTACCCTCCTACAGAAGTGACCTTGAGTGTATGCAGGATATTGCCGAGGAAGTTATCCGTATTCATGGTTACGACCTCATTCCTACAACAAAGTTCAAGGCAGAGGCTTTGATTGGTACAAGAAACAATCGTCAGAAGACTGTTAAGATGATTAACGAGCTTCTTACAAATCAAGGGTTCTTTGAAGTTCAGACTTATTCATTTATCAGTCCCAAGTATTATGATAACATTCTTGTGCCGTCCGATTCTCCGCTTCGTGATTCCATAAAGATTTCAAATCCGCTCGGCGAGGACACCAGCATTATGAGAACTACCGCTCTTGCGAGTGTTCTTGAAGTTCTTGCCGCAAACAGAAGATACAGAACAAAGTCTGCTCTTATTTATGAAAACGCAAAGGTTTACATCAAGAAAGACGGACAAGAACTTCCCGACGAACGTTTGTCTACCGTTTTAGCTTTCTACAACGCCGGTGACTTTTACAATATGAAGGGTTATTGTGAGCTTTTGCTTGATATGCTTGGAATTTCAAATTACGACATCAAGGCAAATACAACAAACCCGTCATTCCACAGCGGAAGATGTGCCGATTTTGTTACCGCAGATGGCAAATCTCTTATGACATTTGGTGAAATTCACCCAACTGTCATAAAGAATTATGGTTTTGACCTGTCTGTTTACGCTTGTGTATGTGACACCGAAAGCCTTATTGAGATAGAGAATTTTGAAAAACGCTACAAAGCTCTTCCTAAATTCCCTGCAGTTGAACGTGACCTTGCTTTCGTGTGTGACAAGAATCTGCTCTCAGGCGATATCAAAAACGCTATAAGAAAGTATGCAGGAAAGTTACTTGAAAATGTTGAGGTGTTCGATATATTCGAGGATGAGCAAAAGGTTGGTGTCGGCAAAAAGAGTATGGCTTACAATCTTGTACTCCGTAGCCCCGAAAAGACGCTTTCGGACGAGGATTGTGACAAGGTCGTAAGAAAAGTTTTATTCGGACTTGAAAAGGATTTGGGTATAACCCTCAGAGCTTAATCCTATTTTTACAATTTTTTCAATAATGTTGCAGTGCCTTTTACGGTGTTGCAACTTTTTTTGCGTGGTACTAAGTTTTGATTTTTTGCATAAGCTGACCGTGATTAAAAGTCTTTTGCCTACTTTTCTTCAGAAAAGTAGGTTGTATTTTGCGGAAAAATGTGGTACATTATATACATAATAATAAAAACGGAGGTTTTATGATGGACAAAAGGAACCTGTCAATGCTATGCGATTTTTACGAATTTACAATGTCAAACGGGTATTACGCAAAGCAGATATACAACAAAATAGTATATTTTGATGTTTTCTTCCGTTCAATTCCCAACAACGCAGGTTTTGCTATAGCTGCAGGGCTTGAACAGATTTGTGATTACATCAAGCAGCTTCACTTTTCAGATGACGACATTTCCTTTCTATCCCGAAAAGGTATATTTGACAAAGAGTTTCTCGAATATCTTAGAAATTTCAAGTTTACAGGGGACATATATGCCGTTCCCGAAGGAACACCGATTTTCCCAAACGAACCGATTATTACAGTCAAAGCTCCTCTTATAGAGGCTCAGCTTATTGAAACATATCTCCTTATAGAAATAAACCACCAGAGTCTTATCGCAACAAAAGCAAACAGAATAGTAAGAGCTGCTGACGGCAGAAGTGTTGCCGAATTCGGCTCAAGGAGAGCTCACGGTGCCGACGCTGCAATTATCGGGGCAAGAAGTGCATATATTGGCGGCTGCTCATCAAGTGCCTGCACCATCACTGACAAAATTTATTTTGTTCCGTCAAGTGGGACAATGGCTCATTCCTGGGTTCAGGTGTTTGACAGCGAGTACGAAGCATTTAAAACTTACTGCGAAATATATCCCAACAATCCAACGCTGCTTGTCGACACCTACAACACTTTAAAAAGCGGTGTACCGAATGCCATCCGTGTATTCAAGGAGCTTGGCATTTCAAAGTGTTCTGTCAGACTCGATTCGGGAGACATTGCTTATCTTTCAAAAGAAGTAAGAAAAATGCTCGACAAAGCGGGACTTGAAAACTGCAAAATAATTGCTTCAAATTCTCTTGACGAATACCTTATACGTGACCTTTTACTTCAAGGTGCAAAAATCGACGCCTTCGGTGTCGGCGAAAATCTTATCACAAGCAAAAGCTCACCTGTTTTCAGTGCCGTATACAAATTATGTGCCATTGAAAACAATGGAGAGATTACACCAAAAATAAAGCTGAGCGAAAATACAACAAAGATAACTACTCCTCATTTCAAAAAGCTTTACAGATTCTATGACAAAGACTCAGGAAAGGCACTTGCCGATGAGCTTTGTGTATATGATGAAGTTGTAGACGATTCTCTGCCTCACACCATCTTTTCTCCTGAAGCAATATGGAAAACAAAAACTCTTTCAAACTTTATCGCAAAACCTCTCTTACAAGTAATATTTAAGGACGGAGAATATGTATACAATCAACCATCGATCGACGAAATAAGAGCTTACTGCTTAAATCAGGTGGACACACTCTGGGACGAGGTTAAACGGTTTGAAAACCCCCATTCCTACTATGTCGATTTATCCAAAAAACTCTGGGATATAAAACAGCAGCTTATCTTGCAGGCAAAAGGCGAAAAATAAACAATATGGCACTTGTGATTTTACTCATCACAAGTGCCTCTTACTTTATGTATTTTTAGTAATGATTAACTTAGTCAAGCTCTTTTTTACCTGTATAAAGCTCATAATAACGTCCCTTTAATTCAAGCAAATCGTCGTGGTCGCCACGTTCTATTATTTCTCCGTTTTCCAGTACCATAATCGCATTTGCGTTTCTGACGGTTGAAAGTCTATGTGCTATTACAAAGGTCGTTCTGTCCTTCATAAGTCTGTCCATGCCATGTTCTATATGCCGCTCTGTTCTTGTATCAACCGAGCTTGTCGCCTCATCAAGCACAAGAATAGGTGCGTGGCTTATCGCTGCTCTTGCAATATTCAAAAGCTGTCTCTGACCTTGCGACAGATTTGCTCCATCTCCCTCAAGAACAGTGTTATACCCATCGGATAATCGCATAATAAAGCTATGTGCACTTGCAGTTTTTGCCGCCTGTATAACTTCCTCATCTGTTGCATCAAGTCGTCCGTAACGTATGTTTTCCATTACAGTTCCCGTAAACAAATGCGTATCCTGAAGTACCATTGCTATTTTTGAACGCAGACAGTCACGTTTTATATCCTTTATATCAACGCCGTCTATTGTTATCTTACCCGATTCGATATCATAAAACCTATTGAGAAGATTTGTAATTGTTGTTTTTCCCGCACCCGTTGAACCGACAAATGCTATCTTCTGTCCCGGCTTTGCATAAAGTGAGATATGTTTAAGTATCAGCTTATCTTCATCATAGCCAAAGCTTACATCATCAAGAACAACGTGTCCTTTCATATCATCAAGAGATACTGCTTCTTTACTATCCGGCTTTTCGGGCTCTTTATCCATTATCGCAAAAACTCTTTCTGCCCCTGCAAGTGCCGAGAAAATTGTTGTCATCTGCATTGATATTTCATTTATGGGACGTGCAAAATGCCGTGCGTAGTTTACGAACACAGTAAGTCCACCTATATCAAATTTCCCGACAGCACAAAGTGCTCCTCCGACTCCGGCTGTAACTGCATAGCTGACCTGACTTAAATTTCCCATTATGGGCCCCATGATTCCACCAAAGAAATTTGCCTTTATCTGAGTCTGGCGAAGATCATCATTAAGAAGTGAAAACTCATCTATACAGCTTTGCTCATGATTGAACACCTTTACTACCTTTTGTCCCATTACAGACTCTTCTATGTATCCGTTTACTGCTCCGAGTGAGCTTTGCTGGGCAGAGTAATACTTTCTGCTTCGTGATGCGACAAACCCTCCGCTTTTAATAAACAAAGGTGTGAATACAATAATTATAAGTGTAAGGGGAATATTTGTATAAAGCATCATAGCAAATGTTCCAACAAGTGTAACGCTTCCCGAAATCAGACTCACAATGGTACTGTCAAGCATTATCCCGATATTATCCACGTCGTTGGTAAAACGGCTCATTATTTCTCCGGTATTTTCATTATCGTGAAATCTCAGAGGCAATTTCTGCACCTTTGAAAACAAATCGTTTCTCAGCTTTTCAATAGCGTTCTGGGATATCTTCAGCATAATTTTACTCTGGAAATATGTTGACACAACACCCACAAGATACACCAGAAACAGCACTAAAATCATCACTGCAAGATATTTTATTCTATCAGACACGGGTGTTGAAACTTTTGCTATATTATTTATGATAGGTCTTAAAATATATGAACCGACAAGAGAAGAACCCGTACTGAGTGCCATACACAAAAGCACCACTACCATTTGCTTTTTATATTTGGAAATATATGAAAACAGTCGTTTTACTGTTCCTTTTACATTTTTGGGTTTTGAGCGTGAACGCATCGCTCCTCCGCCCGGTCCACCCGGTCCACGATGTCCACCCTGTGTTCTTTGAGAGGAGGCACTATTATACTGTTTTTTTAATTCTTCAAGTGTTCTTACAGACATACTTATTTTGCCTCCTTCTTATCAACCTGGGAATAGTATATTTCCTGATACTCTTTATTATTTTCAAGCAGGTATTCGTGTGTTCCGATACCTGTTATTTTTCCGTCGTTCATAACGATTATAATTCCGCAGTCCGAAACCGAGCTGATTCTCTGTGCAATTATTATTTTTGTCGACTCTGAAAGCTCATTTTTAAACACATTTCTTATCTTTGCCTCAGTTGCTGTATCCACCGCACTTGTCGAGTCATCAAGAATGAGAATTTTTGGTTTTTTAAGTAGTGCTCTTGCTATGCACAAACGCTGTTTCTGTCCACCCGAAACATTTACACCGCCCTGTTCAAGCTCAGTCATATAACCATCTTTCATATGTTCGACAAACTGATGTACCTGTGCATCCTAAGTCGGAGGCCAAGC
>JAZQVQ010000346.1:0-20052 GCA_045631825.1 Eubacteriales bacterium
GACGCTTGAGAACAAGCATAACCTTATCGCCCTTCTTGATACCAAGCGATTTAAAATAGTTTGCACACATATTTGAAGAACGCTTCATATCCTTAAACGTCAATCTGCGTTCTGTCATATTCTTATCAATGTGAAGCATAGCAAGCTTTTCCGGGTACTTCTTTGCTATCTTATCAACTATATCAAACGCAAAGTTAAAGGAATCCTCGTTTTCAAATTCGATAGACTGAAGTGCTCCGTTTTCATCCTCGACAGTCTTTACAAACTTATCCGAAACAAGCTCCGTAACGCTTGTCTTTGAAGAAAGCGTCTGTCTTACAAGGTTTTCACTTGTATCCTCACCCGGAAGAACCACTGCAACAAAGAGACATTCACGTCCGTCTACTGCTATCATTCCATGCGGGGTTGAGCTGTTATAGTAAATGCTGTCACCCTCACTAAGATACTCCACGTGGTCACCTATCTGCACCTTGAGTCTTCCGCTCATAACATAGTCGAATTCCTGACCCGAGTGCTTTGTAAGATGAATGGGTTTATTCTGGAGTGACTCATCATAATCATACTTAACCCAGTAAGGCTCTGCAATTTTCTTGAGGAACATAGGAGCAAGACTCTTTATCTCTATTCCGTCGTTCTTTGCAGTATCCTGTCCCTCGCCCTTTCTTGTAATTGTATAAGACGAAAGATGTGCACTGTGACCTTCGAGAATGTCAGTAATTCCTATACCAAAAACGAGCGCACATTTATGTATAAATGTAAACGGAAAATCAAGCTGTCCCGATTCATACTGCAGGTATTCAGATTCGGAAACTTCCGTCTTTTGTGCCATTTCACTCGGAGAAATTCCCGCTATTTCACGCATTTCCCTGATTCTCTGTGCAACCTCAAGCAATTTATTTGATGCTACTTGTGACATAATCTTTACCTCCTGAATAAAACTCAATTTTAAAAATAAAAAACCGCCCCAAAGTTTCAACTTTGAGACGGGTGAATCTTTCACTCGCGGTACCACTCAAATTGCAGCCTGTAACAACTGCCACTCTCGGAGTCCAACAACTCCCATGCATTTACGCAGCAATCACGGAAAAACCTAACAAGAACACCAAGTTCAGTTTTTCAGCTCGGAAGTGATGGGTTTTAAGAAAACCTGTATCGGCTCACACCAGAATGCCGACTCTCTGAAACTCGAATTTCTCAACCGTCTTCGTCATCGCTTTTTGAAATTTGAAAAAAGTATATCACACCGCAATTATTTTGTCAAGTACATTTATATTTTTTAAAATAATATACACTGTTTATTAACATTTAAGCTTTACTGTCCGCCTTTACAGTAACATTATTTCTTTTTGCGGCATAACATAAACTAAAACGCACGAAAGGATAGTGTGATGCTATGAGTTTCGATAAATACTTATCTGTCATAAACTCCGGAGCAAGTCCGGCAATTCATTTTTTTGCGGCAGCAAATTCACATAATGGCTTTTACAGTCTTTTTGATGAAATTTTCAATGTTAAAAACACAGGTCTTGTATATATACTCAAGGGCGGTCCCGGCGTGGGTAAAAGCACCTGTATGAAAAGCATATCAAAAAAAGCATCTTCTCTCGGCTATACTCCTATAGAATACCACTGTTCCTCCGACCCTTTTTCACTTGACGGTGTTGTTATTAAAGAAAAAAATGTTGCGGTAATAGACGGAACAAGTCCTCATGCAAAAGAGCCTTTTGCAGCGGGAGTGACCGAAATCATATACGACCTTGGTACTTGCTGGGATACGTGCGGACTATACTTAAAGAAAGACATTCTCCTTCCGCTTATACGTGAAAAAAATGCAAATTACAAAGCCTGTTATCGCCTGCTCAGTGCCCAGAACAGTGTTCGTCAGAATATGGAAGAGTTAAGTCTTAAGGCTTTTCTTGATGAAAAATGTCACGATTTTATAAACAGGTTGTGCTCAAAACTGAAACAACCAAATCAAAATACTCAAAGTAATGACAGCGTTATAACAAGTGCACTTTCAGGAAAGGGAAAAATACGTTTTTTCACTTTTGAAAACCTCGCCTCAAACAATTATTTTTTAAAGGACGATTTTGGCTTGTTACAGTATTTTCTATCAATCGTCAAACAAACCGCAATAAAAAACAGCTTACGCTTTACCGAAAGCCGTGACGTTTTATGTCCCGAATACCCGGACGGACTTTATTTCCCGGATTCAGACACAAGTCTTACGTTATACGACGACGAATTCTGCCTTAGTCTTGAACGAAAAGGCAAGCCTTACAAAATCATCAACCTCAAGCGGTTTATCAATAACGATATTTTCATCCGTACACGTGAGAGCTTTAAGTTTTACAAAAAGTATTCTCTGGTGCTTGAAAAAGCCGCTATAGAAAAGCTTGCCTGTGCAGGTATGCTTCACGAAAAGCTCGAAAAGGTCTATGCCGGATACACAGACTATGACAAGGTCACGACGCACACGCTAAAGCTTATTTCATACATTTTTGACTGCAACGATTAAAAAGCCTTATCAATTATACTCAAAACATTGTCTAAGCTCCTGGCACAGTTTACCTCATTTCTTAAAAGTGCCGCATCAGGCATTCCCTTTATATACCACGCAACATGTTTTCTTGCCTCGCAAACACCTATAAATTCACCTTTATCCTCAACAAGCATACAAATATGTTCTTTTATATCCTGTTTTTTAAGCTCCTTGCTTACTTCCTTTGGATTTTTTCCCGAAAGATACGCATTTATTTCGTCGAAAACATAAGGATTGCCGAGCGATGCTCTGCCAACCATAATACCGTCGCACAAAGTGTATTCCATCATCTTGAGTGCATCTATACCATTCTTTATGTCTCCATTTCCAACAACGGGAATGGAGACGCTTTTTTTAACTTCTTTTATAACCTCTAAATCAACTGGTGGCATATACATCTGGCTTCTTGTTCTGCCGTGTACAAACACAGCACTCGCCCCGCCCTTCTGGCACATCTCGGCAATTAGCGGTGCATTTATATTGTCCTTATCAAAACCGCTTCTCATCTTGACGGTAACGGGCACTTTCCCACCAACACAAGCGACAACCTCTCTTAAGATGTCAAACACAAGCTGTGGATTTTTCATGAGACTACACCCTTCGTTGTTATTGACAATTTTGGGAGCAGGACATCCCATATTTATATCTATAAAATCGGGAGAGAATTTTTCAAGGGCAATGACTGCTCCTCTTGCCATAATTTCAGGCTCACTTCCGAAAAGCTGAAGTCCGCAAGGTCTGTCCTCTTTATATATTGTCGCAAGCTTATGCGTTTTTTTATCCTCGTAGCACAACGCTTTTGCCGAAACCATCTCGGTAACAGTCGCACCTGCCGAGTATTTTTTACACATATATCTGAACGCTCTGTCCGTAACTCCTGCCATAGGAGCCAAAAACAAAGAGTTTTCAATAATCAAATCTGATATTTTCATACAAGTTTTCACCAATATTTCCTATATAAGAATTGTCCATATACAAGTGCCCGTCTTAAAAAGCTCGTCTTTCTTTGAAAGAAGGTCTGTTTCAACGGAATTATACACTATATTTCTGCAGGGGTACAGTTGGTCTGAGAATCTCTTTTGTCCCCCGACCTTGAAAGTGTACCCTTTTCTGTCGTGAAGACAGGTACAGCAATCAAGATTGTTTTTTTCACACTTGCCGTTTGCACGTATGATACAGTTTTCAAGCACCATAAGCTCAAGAGTGCCCTTGGCTACAACCGCACACTTTACACCTTGCTTTTGTATATCCCTCATCTGTGCACTGTTAAGCTCGGGCGAAAGCGTCAAAACCTCAAAGCCCATATCTCTATACGTCTTAAGGCTTGAAGAATTAAATACATTAAGCCCCTGCGTTCCAAAAAGCATAAGGCCTGTATTTTTAACCAAATCAACCTGACCTATGTTTGAAACTGTCGCAAACCCTACACCATACTCTTTTGCCTTTTTGAGTGCTTTCAAAAGACCTTGAGTTTCAGAAGAATAGCTCACTCTCGGAAGATTTACTCCTACCAATAAGCCTCTGTCTTTAAAGCTTTTTAAAATTGCCTCATCTTGCTTTGAAAGATCATTTATAAAATTTTCGGCAGAAACTGAGACATACTGCAAAAACTCGTTATCATATATGGGCGGAATGTTTTTAATATCTCTCATAGAGATATGAATTTTCGCCTTACCTGCTTTGTTATTTGCATTGGACGTTTTTGGTGGTTGAGGTATACATTCTTTATTGTAAATTACCTCTTTTGTCTCAAGCAGTTTTTTCTCAAGTGCTTCCACCGCACTTCTTCTTAAACCGTTTATGGCGGATTTGCTGACAAACACATCAGAGACAATATGCGTCTTTATGTCTTTATCCAAAACGCAAAAAGGCGTATTCCCAAGCTTTGAAAGATTCTCGCAAAGAGACTGTCGTGATACACCGGCGTTTTGTGCTTTTTCGCAGACAAAATCTAAAGTTACCTTTGCCGAAACACCATCGCAGGAAATTTCGAGTAATGCCTGTTTGCCCTGTTCAAGTTTGCAAAACATACTTACATTTCTTTTTCTCGGACTAATCTGGGTGATTGTTGCCTGTTCTTTTGCCGTGTTTTGTTTATCGTTTTCCCGTCTTACTCCATACATATCACGATTATCGAAAGTGTAAGCACCGGAAAAATATTTATTTGTAAATCCGTCTCTTGAAAACAGATTTTCGAGCTTTTTCATTTGCACATTTGTCGCATTTTCTTCCGAGTCTATCAAATCACGCCAGATTTTTGTAACGCCGTAAACATACTCGGGTGACTTCATTCTCCCCTCGATTTTAAGAGAAGTAGCACCGCAATCAATAACATCTTCTATATTCTGCGACAAGGACAAATCTTTGAGACTTAACGGATAAAACATCTTTTTATTTTCGTCAAGGCTATACGGCAATCTACAGGGCTGTGCACAAGCACCCCTGTTTCCGCTTCGTTTACCTATAACCGAGCTCATAAGGCACATTCCCGAATGGCAGACACAAAGTGCCCCATGAACAAAAATCTCAGTCTCTATACCGCTGTCGCTTATCTGTTTAATCAAATCTTTCGGCATTTCACGGGCAAGTACGATTCTCGAAAATCCAAGAGAGGAAAGTTTCCTTGCCCCCTCAAGGCTATGGCAGGCACACTGCGTACTTGCGTGGAGTTTTGCCCCCGGGAGCGCTTTTTTTATAACCGAGGCAAGTCCCAAATCCTGAACAATAAAGGCATCTGCTCCCATACACATCAAATCGTACACAAGGTCAAGTGCCGATGGAAGTTCCCTGTCAGTTAAAAGCGTATTGACTGTTATATTGGTTTTTACTCCAAGAAGTCTACACAGTTTTATGCCCTCTTCAAGTTGCTCGTGTGTGAAATTTTTTGCACCTTCACGGGCATTGAAATTCATAGCACCAAAGTAGACCTCGTCGGCTCCGGCATTTACCGCCGAAACAAGAGCTTCAAATGATCCTGCCGGTGACAATACTGATGGTTTATTCATTGCTTCTCCATAATCTTTACATTTATGTATTGAAATTATTATTTGTTTTCATTATAATGTATCTGTGCAAAAAAGTAAACTGATTTTTTTAATTTATAAAAATTATTATTTTTAGTGCGAGGCAGTAATTATGAAAATAAGCCACAAAAAAGCCAATTTATTTTTTCCTCTTATGCTTTGTATAGCAATCATTATGTCCTCGGTCTGTTTTGCCTCATACAACTCGGGCACTTCAACTCTTCTTGCAAAAAGTCTCGGCATTGTCATAACGCCTCTTGAAGTGTGTGCTAATTATATCGGCAATACTTTTTCCGGTGTCAAAAAATACTTTTCCGACATAGACAAGCTCACCGAAGAAAACAAACTTTTAAAGCAACAGCTTGCACAGTACACCGCACAAAATCAGGATTTTCTCGTTATAAAAAAGCAAAACGACGAGCTTTTCAAATTTCTCCAATTAAAGCGTGAGCGTACAGATTTTATTATGACTGATGCACGGGTTATTGCAAGAACAAGCTCCAATTACATTTCAAAATTCACCATAGACAAAGGCTCATTCCACGGAATAAGCGAAAATATGCCCGTTATAACAAGCGACAACAGCATTATGGGCGTTGTATATTCCGTCGGTCTTACAAGCTCCGAATGTCTTTGCATAACCTCTTATGACACGACAATCGGGGTTTTTGACGAGCGGAGCGGAAGCACGGGCTTTCTGTCTGGCGATTTTGAATTATTCAGCCAGAACAAATGCAAGGTCACAGGAATTCACGAGCAATCCGACATAAAGATTGGCGATAAAATTCTCACCTCAGGACTTGGCGACATATATCCGAGTCAACTTGTCGCAGGTGTTGTTACAGATGTTTTTCCCGACCCTACAACATATACTTTAACAGCTTGTGTAAAGCCGTCCGATTCAATTTTCACCAGTGAAAATGTTATGATTATCACTTCATTTAATCGGGTTTATGAATAACAGTGTCATCAGACGTCCTGTTGTCATTCTTTCCACTCTTATCGCCATCACAAGCTTTGGTGTATTGTCTTTTCCGGAGCGTTTCGATATAATCCTTTCCACAATTCTGATACTTGCTATCGGTTTATTTTCACTGTATTATTTAAGAAAAAACAAGCTTCTTGCCTTTATATTTCCGTTTATTCTGATTTTTTGTGCATTGTTTTGTCGTGTTTGTTATGTCTGCACCGAACTTGCTTCAAAAAATCTTATAAGCAGTCTTGACGGTGACACGCACACATTTTGTGCAAGAGTCGAGAAATGTACCGTAAATGGAAACCTTAGCAATTTTATGCTCAAAATAACGTCCGTTGACGACATAGAGTTAGATGTCCCGCAAAAAGCATCTGCTTTTTGTTTTTCGGGCGATTATGCAGATACAGGTGACACTCTTGAATTTGAGGCCACAGCACAAGACCTTTCGGAAATGTCAGCCGATACTTTCAGTTCTTTTTTATATCTCAAGGCGAGAAAAACCTTTATATATCTGCCAAACATTTCAATAAAATCAAGTCACGCCGAAAACAATCCGTCGTTTCTTGATTTAATCCGTAAAAACATACGGGAAATAATTTATAAATACATTCCCCAGAACTACTCTTACACAAGTGCTTCCATAGCAAACGCACTTGTCCTTGGCGACACCTCGCTCATTCCAAAGGATTTGAAAAACAGCTTTATTATAAGCGGTCTTACCCACATTCTCAGTGTTTCGGGTATGCACGTTTCTATAATAACAGGTTTTCTGTGCGTGTTATTGTCAGTTTTGCCAATCAACAAAAAGCACGTATTTATAACAGCCTGTGTATTCTGTGTCTTTTACGTTGCACTCACTGGCTTTCTTACTTCTGCAATAAGAGCAGGAATTATGTCTGTCCTTATGTGTTTTTCGGTTATCTTTTTAAAAAGGTCAGACTCATTTGACTCTCTGTTTACCGCTATAACGCTTATATTTCTTTTTAATCCTTATTCTGTCTTTGACATTTCGCTGTATCTATCATTTTTTGCAACACTCGGAATAATTGTTTCGCTTGGTTATTCTTCTTCATACAGCAAAAAGAATGTTTCGTGCACCAAAAGAGTTTTTCAGTGCATTTTGAAAAGTATAAACGTAAACCTTTTTGCCGTGGCTTTTACCATGCCTATAAGTGTCCTTGCCTTTGGCGGAGTATCTGTTGTGGGCATATTCTCAACGCTTTGCATTTCGTTTATATGTTCGGTTGTCATGGTTCTTTTATTAGTCCTTGTTGTGTGCGGATTAGTTCCGTTTTTAAACTTTGTGTGTGTTCCGACAGGCTTATTAGTTGACAGCCTTATAAATTTTATAAAGGACATATCGCTCTTGTTTTCTTCCCTTGAGTATGCATACATACCCGTAAGCAATTCGTTTTCGATAATGCTGATATTTGCGTGTCTTATTGCCATCTTATTTTTTGCACTTTACCGCTTAAACAGTTTTGGTCTGATTTTTGCAAAACGCGGGGTTATATTTCTTTGCATTTCGATTACGGTATTTTCGTTATACAATCATTTTTCTCAGTCAGGCACGTATAAAATTTCCTATTTTCGAAAAAATGTGTTTGACCGACAACTAAGCATCAAAACGGGGCAAAACGGATATTTACTCATAAACGCCGACAGCACTTTGTGCTTTGACAGCGAAAAACTGCCTTTTGACAATTACTCGGGCAAAAACAGTTTACTTATAATTGATGACAAAAGCATAGACAAAGACATTCTTTATCAGAATATAGTTTTATTTGATTCGCGTTTCGGTCTGCAGGAAGTATTTATCCCCAAAGACAGCTCGTTGCAGGATTTAATGCTTCGTTTGTCGCATAACGGGATTGAGTGTCACCAATTTCCTGACATCTTTACAAAGAGCAATACTGTCATAACTTTAAAACGCACCGATTATGACTGGCTTTTAACTGTCTTTGATGGACGGACGTCTTGTAAAATCGTTTTTTCCGAAAATTACAACAAGGATATGTTTGCAGGATTTGCCGACATATGTGCCTACTTTACAAGAGATAATGACGGGCAGTTTTCTATTGCAAACGACACAAAGCCTGACTGCATTGTTTTCTACACACGCTTAAACAAAGGTTTATCCGCCAACGGCATAATAAACACCTACGGAAAAGAGAGTTTTTACATAAAGGAGTGAAAATATGGCAAAGTCCGCTTATCGCGAAAAGCCCGAGGACATACACGCACAAAATCTTTCGGTTCTCAAGGAAAGAATTAAAAACAAGGACGTCTGTGCAAGCTATGTCTTTTACGGTGACGAAGAATACACAAAAAACCATTATTTCTCTCAGTTATGTCTGCAGAGCTTAGACAAATCACTCAACACCACGACAATAACCGGAAGTGATTTCAATCTTGCCGATTTTATGTGTGCCTGCTCTACAAGTGCAGTTCAAAGTATAGATATGTTTTCCTTAGATGACGATGATGACGAGCAATCCTCTGACGACGGCATAAGAGTTATCCGTCTTATTGACCCCGATTTGTCGGTATTGTCAAAAAAGGACGAGGAATTCTTTATGGATACAATTTCAAATCCGCCTGAAAACAGTGTTATTGTCTTTTGGTTTTATTCAGGTCAGACAGATTTTTTATCAAAGGAAATTTACAAAACAATATGCAAAAAGTGTCTTGTAGTAAACTTTAAGCGTGAGCCGGTCGGCAGTTCTGTTCTCATAACGTGGATTCTGCGTCATTTTGCAAGAGCAAAAATAAACATAGACAGAAATGTTGCCGTAAGTCTTTGTTCTGTTGTCGGGAACAGTATGACGGATTTAAAAAATGAAATTGATAAATGCATAGAGTATCTGTATTTTGAAAATCGTGACACGCTTACGCTTGATGATGTAAACTTCATATGTATTAAAAGCACCGAGGCACAGGTTTTTGATATATCCACAGGGGCTTTGTCGGGTAATTTTCCAAAGGCAGCACTGGCACTGTCCGTTCTTCGTGACAAAAAAGAAAAGCCGCTTCTTATCTTCGGCTCAATATCAAAAGCGATAAACGACTTATGTACCGTTGATAATTTTTTAAAGAGGGGTATTCTTCCCCAGGAAATTTCAAAGCAAACCGGTATACGAGATTTTGTTGTAAAAAGAAACATCACTGTTCTTACCGACCGTTCGAGAGATTTCAAGGGTTATGACAGTTTTATAAAAACCATAAGTAATCTTTGTCTTGAGTACGACGACAAGCTGAAAAGCTCCCGAACCGACGGGTACGAACTATTACTTGAGTTTATTTTTAAGTTATCTTTTGCAGGAAAAGTAAGTATAAAAGCATAAAGAATAAAGAAAGAAGGCACTTCAACCGAAGTGCCTTTTGTGTGCTCATAATATTCATAGACGGTTTAATCAAACTCACGCATAAGCTTTATTAAAATCTCCGCAAGTTCGATTCCTTATGGAAAGAACACTCTCGGACAAATAACAGCCTCAATCATATTGAGTTTGCAGTCTGCCTTGTTTATATTACTGCTCTTCTTTCATTGCTGCGAAGCAATCGCTGCAGTAAACAGGTCTGTCGCTTGTGGGCTGGAACGGAACTTTAGCTTCCTTGCCGCAATTTGCACAAGTTGTTGTAAAGTATTCTCTCTGAGGCTTAGCTGCGTTCTTTCTCTTGTCGCGGCATTCCTTGCATCTCTGGGGTTCGTTCTGGAAACCCTTTTCAGCATAGAATTCCTGTTCGCCTGCAGTGAAAATAAATTCCTGTCCGCAATCCTTACAGATAAGTGTCTTGTTTTCGTACATTGTTCTTTCCCTCGCTTTGAGTATAAAAATTATTTTTGCCCCAGACGGCTATGAACCGCCTCACCTTTTTGGTGTCGTTTCTCGAAAGGACATATATTTTGCCTAACCGACTATATATTTTTTAAGCTTATTTCTCGCCCTGAAAAGTGTATTCTCAACTGATTTTTCGCTTTTTTTCACAAGCAAAGCGATTTCTTTTACGCTGTTTCCCACAATTCTGAGTGCTATACATTTTCTCTCGTAATCAGAAAGTCCCTGTAATTTGCCATCGAGTATATTCTCGACAACGTCGTTTGAAAAGACCTGCTCCGGCACTTCACTTGTCAAATCTGCAACAGTCTCTTCTGTCTTACTGTCAAGTTCCTGTGCAACATCATCAAAGCATCTCTGTGCCCAGGTTGACATACTGTTACGTATACACTTTGAAGCATACGTCTTAAAGGATGCCGTTTTTCCATCGTACGTCATTGCCGCTCTGTACAAAGCTATACGTCCCTCCTGGCACAAGTCATCAAACTCGGACCTCGGAAGAGAAAACGACAAAGCGATAGATGTGATTATCGGTGAAAAAAACCCAAGCAACTCAACAAAAGCCTCTGTGCCGTTATTACGCACGTCCAGAGCCAACTCGTTTATTACAAATGTGTTTTGCAATCCGGCTTTTTTCATCTTAATCCCCTTATAACAACACACTTACCTATTAATTATACCAAAAATTTTTAACTTGTCAATAGTTTTTTAAAAAATAATACTTTTTGTATATCACTATGCAACAATTAATCGCAAAAATCAAGTGTATTTTTAGTTATTTGATACAAGGAACACTCCTGAAATTTCAACATTATCACCATAATGGTCGTATAGCAATTCATTTACCGCAAGCATACTGCTTCCGCTTGTAATCATATCGTCAACCACAATTATCACATCGGGTACTGTTTTGCCAAGTTTTCTTTTCCTGAGAGAAAATTTTCCATATGTATTTACAATTCTCTCATCAATCGTCAGTTTCTTCTGTACTGTACTTGAAATTTTCCTTGAAAACATATCCTTATATGTAAATTCTCCCGAAATTCTCGCAAGCTCTTTTGCACATCTTTTTGACTGGTCATAACCATACTTATTAAAATTTCCAAAGTTTCTCGGAATATGTGTGACGTAAACAGTTTTGTTCTGCAATAAAAAATCTTTACACAAATCAAAGTAAATCCCCGCACAATACTGTACAAGTTCACTGTCCGCCTTACCTTTGAGCGAAAATATTAGGTTTTTTACTTTTTCGCCACGATATTCAAAGGCGTACTTACACAAAACACTGTTATTTCCGTTTGTCACGATACGCTCCGATGGTTTTGCAAGGCTTGCGAGGTTAAAATCACAGCCAAAGCACACACTGCCTTTATCAATTTTCGCATCGCAAACAGCACAGTGTCTTTCATAAATCAAATCTGAAAGTCTCAATACAGGTTTCTCTCTTTCCAAAACTTTTTACCATACAAAAAACAATGCATATTTATTATATACTTCAGCAAGCAAAAAATCAACTTCCCTCTTGCTTTTCATAAATTAATTTTTTATTTACAAATATATTTTGTTTTGTTAACTTGAACACTCTTACTGTTATTGTATAATAAATGAGGTGTAGTACTTATACCGAATAAACAAACTCATTTTGCAAAAACTACCACAGGAGATTTCTATGTTAAACATAACGCTTATTTATCTCGGTGCTCAAAAGGACTCATATTTCAGAAATGCGATGGACGAATATATAAAGCGTATATCAAAATACGCCGTGTTTTCCGAAAAGGTTTTAAAATGTGAAAGCCTTCCCGAAAATCCCTCTCAGAGCGAAATAAATGTATGTCTCGAAAAGGAAGCAAAATCTATTATTTCGGCAATTCCAAAAGGTGTATATACAATAGCTATGTGCATCGAGGGAAAGCAGATGTCCTCTGAAGAGCTTGCAAAAACTTTTGAGGGTATCACGCTTGGCGGCAAATCCGGCATATGCTTTATAATCGGTAGCTCTCACGGGCTTTCCAACAAAGTCAAGGATTATTGCTCCTTGCGTCTGTCGGTTTCAAAAATGACCTTTGCTCATGGGCTTTTCGGTGTAATTCTCTGCGAACAGATTTACAGGGCTTTAACCATAAATGCCGGAGAAAAATATCATAAGTAAAAGATTGTGAGTAATTTGTCAAAATTTACAAAATATATGTATTTGTAGCACCTAAATTATGGTACAATAAATTGGTTAAATAAATATAATTAGGAGTGGATTGTTATGGCAAACAAATATGGTAAAAAAAGCTGGCTTATCCCTGACTGTTTTCTTCATTCCGTTTCTCTTAATGAGCAAGTCAGCCACGAGGCAGTTTGTGTTCTCAACACAACGGACAAGGATGCCGAAATAAAGCTCACGCTTTTCTTCGAGGACAGAGACAAAATCGACGATTTTTATGCCGAGTGCAAGGCTGGCAGAACTCACCACGTAAGGCTTGACAAGATTGTTTCAAAAAGCGGTAAAACCATAGAAAGAGATGTGCCGTATGCAATTCTCGTCGAGAGTAATGTCAACATTGTTGTTCAATACAGCAGACTTGACACAAGTGCTGTTGAAATGGCTCTTATGACCACAATCGCATATCCGGTTGAATAATAAAACTTTTGTGTGATTTTAAAATGTATTATAATTAGAGGAGATGTATAAAAATGTCAGAAATTCTTATCGAAACAAGTGCTCGTCACGTTCATTTGACTGCAGAGCACATTGAAGTGTTATTCGGAAAAGGTCACGAGCTTACTTTCAAAAAGGCTCTCTCTCAGCCCGGTCAGTATGCTTGCGAAGAAAGAGTTACTATTGTCGGAACAAAAAAGAGTCTTCCCGGCGTTAGTATTCTCGGTCCTGCAAGACCTGCAACTCAGGTTGAGCTTTCACTTACAGATGCAAGAAGCATCGGTGTTGATGCTCCAATCAGAGAATCCGGTGATATTGCCGGAAGTGGTGCTTGCAAAATAGTAGGTCCCGAGGGCGAAGTTGAAATTTCCGAGGGTGTTATCGCAGCAAAACGTCACATACACATCACTCCCGATGATGCTGCAAAAATGGGACTTTCCGACAAGCAGGTTGTAAGCGTTAAAGCTGACACCGACGGAAGAAGCCTTATTTTCGGCGACGTTGTTGTAAGAGTAAGCGAAAAGTTCTCTGCTGCTATGCACATAGACACAGACGAATCAAACGCTGCTTGCTGCAAAAACGGCATGATGGGACAAATTATTAAGTAATACATACTTTGTAAGATTTTCAAGGTATCAAATTTACAACATTTGTGCAAAACAAGTAAACGAAAGGAATGTAAAACTATGAATTACACAACAGAAGTTAATGAAATGTGCTGTGTAGCCAAAGGTCCGAATCACGGTCCGGCTCCCATTCCCGAAGAAGGAAAATGGATACAGGCAAAGGAAATCAAGGATATTTCCGGTTTCACACACGGTATTGGCTGGTGTGCTCCCCAACAGGGTGCATGCAAGCTCTCCCTCAACGTTAAAAACGGTATAATTGAGGAAGCTCTTGTAGAAACAAGCGGTTGCTCCGGTATGACTCATTCAGCTGCTATGGCTGCTGAAATTCTTCAGGGCAAAACAATTCTCGAAGCTCTCAACACAGACCTTGTTTGTGATGCTATAAACACTGCTATGAGAGAACTCTTCCTCCAGATAGTATACGGCCGCAGCCAGTCTGCTTTCTCCGAAGATGGTCTTCTCGTTGGTGCAGGTCTTGAGGACCTCGGCAAAGGTACACGTTCTCAGGTTGGTACAATGTACGGAACACGTGCTAAAGGTGTTCGCTATCTCGAAATGGCTGAAGGCTATGTAACAAGAATGGCTCTTGACGCTGACGACCAGGTTATCGGTTATGAGTTCGTTTCACTCGGCAAGATGACAGACTTCATCAAGAAGGGTGACGACCCCAACACCGCATACAAGAAGGCTCAGGGCACTTACGGAAGATTTGACGATGCAGTTAAGTACATCGATCCCCGTAAGGAATAATGTGTTAAGGAGGTAGAAAGAAATGGCTTTATTTGAAAATTACGAAAGACGTATAGATAAAATTAACAGTGTTCTTGCTGAATATGGCATTAAGTCTGTTGAAGAATGTCGTGAAATTACTCTTGCAAAAGGTATTGACTGTGACAAAATCGTTAGAGAAACTCAGCCTATCTGTTTTGAAAATGCAGTCTGGGCTTACACTGTAGGTGCTGCAATCGCCATAAAGAAGGGTTGTACAAAAGCTGCTGACGCTGCTGCCGCTATCGGTATAGGTCTTCAGGCTTTCTGTATCACAGGTTCTGTTGCTGAAAACCGTAAGGTTGGTCTCGGACACGGAAACCTTGGCTCAATGCTTCTTTCCGAAGAAACAGAATGTTTCTGTTTCCTTGCAGGACACGAATCCTTTGCTGCTGCTGAAGGTGCAATCAAAATTGCTCTCAATGCAAACAAAGTTAGAACAAAGCCCCTTCGTGTTATTCTTAACGGTCTTGGCAAAGATGCCGCTTTCATTATTTCAAGAATCAACGGTTTCACTTATGTGAAGACTGCTTTTGATGCTAACACCGAGACAATCAAGGTGCTCGAAGAACACGCTTACTCCAACGGCCCGAGAGCTGCTGTTAAGTGCTATGGCTCTGACAACGTTCCCGAAGGTGTTGCTATTATGCAGCTTGAAAACGTTGGTGTTTCCATTACAGGTAACTCCACCAACCCCACAAGATTCCAGCATCCCGGTGCAGGAACTTACAAGAAGTGGTGTGTTGAAAACGGAAGAACTTACTTCTCCGTTGCTTCAGGCGGTGGTACAGGTAGAACTCTCCATCCCGACAACATGGCTGCAGGTCCTGCTTCCTATGGTATGACAGATACTATGGGAAGAATGCACTCAGATGCTCAGTTTGCAGGTTCATCCTCCGTTCCCGCTCACGTTGAAATGATGGGACTTATCGGTATGGGCAACAACCCCATGGTTGGTGCTACTGTTGCAGTTGCGGTTGCGGTTGAAGAAGCAAGCAAGTAATAAGTAATAATGTGTACTTTTTCTTTAAAAAAAGAAAAAGGTACCAAAAAGAAAACGTTACAGTAAAGCTTTCAAAGGTACAAAACGTACGTTTATTACGATAAAAAAGGGCGGAATCTCCGCCCTTTTCTTTTACAAATCAAAATAGACAGCAAAAACCGACGGCTTTTCGCCATCGGTTTCTTTTCTTCCCTCAAACGGAGGTACTTCTATTTACTTAACGCAAATTTTCTGTATAATACCTTCGAGGTATTCCTTTGCAGCTCTTATATCCTTAGCCTGCTGTTCTCCGGAAATTTCACGTTCGATAGTGATATATCCATCATAACCAAGCTCATACAATCCGGAAAGTACCTTTTCAAAATCAACTTTACCTGTTCCAACAACAACTTCTTTACCATTTTTCTTGCCGAGATCTGCCGGTGACGGATACACTGCATCCTTTGCGTGAACTCCCATTACATACGTACCTATTGTGTCAAGTCCATCAACAGGATTTGCTTTACCATAGATAATCAGATTTCCTGTGTCATAATTTACACCAAGATTATCCATACCAACTTCCCCGAAACAACGAAGCATTGTAACCGGTGTTTCCTGACCTGTCTCAAAAAGCAGGTACTGATCGTTCTGTTTAAGGTGCTCAGCTACAGTCTTAACTGCAATACAGAACGGCTTGAACTGCGGATCATAAGGATTTTCGGGGATAAAGCCCATGTGGGTAACAATGTGCTTTATGCCGATTTTATTTGCAAAATCCGCTCCGTCACACAAGTTCTTTACACGCATCTGGCGGTATTCTGCAGGAACAAGTCCCAGTGTCAGCTGACCTTCATAGGGATTCCAAACTACAGGTCCTTCCCATCCGCACCAGAATGCAGATGCCGTAACACCGTTCTTTTCAAGCTCCTGCTTTATAAGTACAGCATTTTCATCAGTCCACAGGCTCGGTACCCAGGAAATGATTTGACAATTATCAAAACCTTGCTGTGCTACCTTTGTGATTTTTTCTGTTATATCTTCTTTTTTTCTTATGTGAATACAAACTCCGACTTTCATCATTGCAAAAAGTCCTCCTTATTTCGCTGAAAACGATATAACTTCACCGTTCTTGTCTGCGCTTTCAGCAAGTGTATTTACAAGCTTGATTGTCATTGCAGAGCTCTCTGGTGGGTTCTTTGTGTTTTCAATCTTGCCTTCAATAACGTCAACAAAGTAGAATATTTCGTCTGCGTAAGCGTTATTGGGTGTTAATCCTTCTGCCTTGGTTGCTTCTGCACCTTTATCGCCGCCTCTGAGACCTATCATTACGTCGTTACCGACAACCTCAACAGTTGCTTTTTCAAAGTTGACTGTAAATTTTTTATCAAACTGGAAACCGTCTCTTGACCAGTCACCCATTGCAAGAACTGTAAAGTCTTTATATATAAGGCGTGAATGTGCAATATCCTTACCTGAAGTTATATCTGTTGTAAAGCAGGAAACAGCCTCGGGTTCGCCAAATGCATAGCGGGCAAAGTCAATATCGTGAACGTGAAGGTCCATAATACATCCTCTGGAACGATTATAATCCATATACCAGTTATCCCAAGCCCATCTTGGTGCAGAACTGAGTCTGTGCATTGTTGCGCTCTTAACTTCTCCGTATGTTTTTTCATCAATAAGTTTCTTGACATAATTCATTGCGTTACTGAAACGTACGCACTGACCTATCATAAGTTTCTTACCAGCCTTGTGTGCAGCTTCATACATCTTCTTGCACTGTTCATAGCCCAAGGACATTGGCTTTTCGCAAAGAACGTGATGTCCTGATTCAAGTGCAGCTATTGCAATTTCTGCATGCAGATATGTAGGAACGCATATATCTACAAGGTCAATTTCCTCGTTTTCAAGCATCTGCTTCCAGTCTGTGTATCTCTTTGTTGTTTCATCAAGAGCAATATTTTCTCCGCCGATATTGATTTCTACCTTCTGATCAAACACCTCAGGACGAATATCACATGCTGCAACAAGCGTTGCCCTTCCCTGTGCCCTAAGCTGAAGGTACGGCTTTATGTGTGCTATATGAGCTATTCCTCCAAAACCTATCATTGCAACTCTTAACATTTTAATTACCTCCCAAATTACATTTCATTTATTATTTTATCCATTGCGGCTGAATTGATTTTTAAAAATTCTTCATGAGGCTCACCGTTGAGTCTCCACAATTCAAGTGTAACCCAATCATCATATCCTATATTTCTAAACGAGTTCATTACTGCTTTGTAATCAATACTTCCTTCAAGCAAATACTTGTTTTTCAAAGCTCCGTTATCGATTACACAGTCCTTGAAATGAACCTTGGCAATTCTGTCCCCCAGAATATCAATCCAGTGGTCAGGAAATCCGTTTCTTATAACATTACCTACATCAAAATACGATTTTACCTTGGGACTGTTTACTTTATCAATAAAGTCACGCATTTCGAGTGGCGAAAGCAACAACTTACTTCCTACATTCTCAATACCGAGATTTACATTATACTTTTCTGCATACTCCGAAAGCTTGCACATCGACTCAAGTGCACGGTCATAAGCTATGTCGTAACGGACAATTTCCCCGCCAGGTTTTATTGACTGAACCATACCTGCAAGAACAAGTATCGTATCACATCCAAGAATTGATGCGGCTTCAAGCTGTTTAATTATCATATTCTCGGCTTTTTTACGAACCTCTTTGTCCTCTGCCGATATTGAATACGTCCACCCCTGCTCGCATGTAAGAGAATAGAGTGGCATACCGTAACTCTCAGCTTTAAGTCTGAAATCATAAAGTTCCTTTTCTGTTGCAGTAATCTTTATCGGTGTGTTATTTTCTCCGATTGAAACCTCAACGCCGTCATAACCACATTCCTTTGCGAGTGAAAAAAACTCATCCGGTTCCTTACTTGGCATACACCATAAACTTACACCTTTTTTCATAATTTTCCCCCTCTTAAAAATAAATGTTGACATTTTTAAATTTTAGTGCTATAAATAGTATAAAAGCAAAAAAACAATAATTCAATACAAAAAAAGCTATAAAAATTATGATTTAGGATAATTATTATGAAAAAATCTCAAGCAGAAATTATAACAAATTTCAAATTAACTCATCTGACATCCGTTTGGAATTTCAACTGGGACGAAAAACACATATTCAAAGGTGAAACACACATTTTATGGGAAATAGTTTACGTTGTTTCGGGAAGTGTAAGAGTAACCGAGGACGAAAATGTATACAATCTGCGTGAAGGGAATATGATAGTGCACGCACCCATGGAATTTCACTCAATACGCAGTGCCGACGGAACGCGTCCAAACGTTTATATTGTCTCTTTTTTGTCCGAAGGAGATTTACCCGAAAACCTTACCAACGGAATTTTATATCTTACAGAAGAAGAACAAAAGGAATACAAAGAATTATTCGGACGTATTTATGAGTTCTTTTACAGCGAGCAAAGAGACTCTTTTAAAGGACAGGAGTGTACCAACTATCTTTCCGCCTTTCTTATCAGGATAAATTTTAATCATACTGCCCAACCAAAGATTTTAACTTCACACAGTGCGATGGAATACAAGAAAGTAATTCTTTGTATGACAGAACACATACACGACAACTGTTCCTTGGAAGAAATCGCATCTTTATGTAACACAAGTGTAAGCAACATAAAGGTACTTTTTGGTAAATACCACACAACAAGTCCCAAGCTTCACTACGCCCGTCTTCGTTGCACTGAAGCAATAAAACTCATGTCAAGCGGTCTTTCTGCCACCGAAACGGCAAATAAGCTCAACTTTTCGTCACCCAACTATTTTAACACCTTTTTCAAGCGTATGACTGGCAGGCCCCCTGCCACCTTTAACAGAAGCTCATCCAACATTGATTTCATGTAAAAAAAGCAGGCCAAAACCTGCTTTTTTCATATCCGTCACTTTACAGACTGTATTCCATACAATTATATTAGCTATTCAAACAAAGTGAATTGATTTTTGTTAAATTCCAAAAGTCCCTCATCTCGCATTTTACACAGTTCATTCGACATAGCACTACGGTCTACCGACAGAAAATCTGCCAGTTGTTGTCTGTTGAACGGAATTGTAAACATTGAGCTGTTTTGACTTTTTGCCTGTTCGGACAAATAAGAAATGAGTTTTTCGCGTGTTGAGCGTCTTGACATATGGTCAAGCTTTTGTACAAGCTTTCTGTTTTTTTGTGAAATTGCAAAAAACAGATTGTGCACAACCATAGAGTGAAAACGACAGGCAGCAGAACATGTTGTGAGTATTCGCTTTATATCGAAAAATATAACCGTACTGTCCTGCACAGCAACAACATCATTAAGCACAGCTCCGCTTTCGGGAGCAACATACGCTTCTCCAAACATTTCGCCTACACCAATCTGACCTAATATACTCCGGTTTCCCCAATAATCATCTTTCTGAATATGCAGACTTCCTTGCACCAACACAACAATATTACTTAAATGCCCGCCCTCTCTCAACACGTACTCTCCCTTGGTGTAATTACACATTTTTGCTCCAAGACAAGAAAGCATAGAGTTTATTTCATCTTCACCTACGCCTGAAAACATCTGTGTTTTC
>JAZQVQ010000347.1:0-1526 GCA_045631825.1 Eubacteriales bacterium
CTTACACCAATATAACCAAAGCGATAAATAATGTCCTTTGCCCAGTGATTTTCAATGTCAGAATATACTTTGTTACTAAGTCCATTGTCACGAGTAAATACTTCATTATTGTAATTTATCATTTCTCCGTCAATGGCTCTAATTACAGTAGTTCCCGAATCGTAATGAGAATATACAAGTCTTGTTGAAAGACTTTTTGCGTAAAGCTTGTCATAGTCAATTATCTGACCATCGTTTTCGTCAAGGATATATTGGTTGTATTTGTAATTGCTGTTTATTTCATAATTTAACCCGAAACCGTCGTCTTTGTAAAGAGAAAGAAGTGCTTGTTGCGGTGAAATTATATCTTTTGTAGATTCAAATTCCACGTCATCATACCAATTATAACTAAAGCTTGTAATTTTCCCCGTTACCAAATCAACAGATGTACGTAAGTTGTTAAAATTAAACTGTACGCCTTCATTTACTCGGGTATAATGGAAGTTTGATTCTCTGTATGTGGTTGATAATTCAAATTCTCCGTCGATTGAAGTTGCTTTTTCAATGTAATTTATCGGAGTGGCGTGATTTTGCGATGAGTATATTGAATTTTCAAATTTTTCCTTTTCATAAGCCTTGAGAAAATCATCGGATATTTTTTGAGCTTGTTCTATACTGTATTTAAGTTCAGGAATGTCAAACTTGTTTTCTTTGTAGTAATGATAGTTGGGGACATTTGCATTAAATGAAACAAGCTTTCCGTTTTGTGCATCAATTACTGCCGACATATAATTTTCAAAATAGTATTTTGAATCATAATCGTAATCTGTTGGATTAGAGAATGTTATGTTCCAGAAGTATAGCTCGTTTTCATTTGATTTGTTTGAATAATTGTAAAAATTGTTTTTGGTCAAACGTGCATTGACTGCGGTTGCTTTCTGGTCTATGTATAAATAACTGTTTTCGGTAACAGCATTGATTGCCTGCTCTTTGGAAATAAGGTTATTTAAAACTTCTAATTGTTCAAGTTCCTTTTCGGTTAACTGATATTCTTTTTCGGCAGTACTTTCCTGGCTGTTCATACTGTCAAAAGTTACACCGCCGGCAGCTCCCATATTGACTGTCGGGGCTTTGTTAAGCGTTTCCCACGTATCTCTTTGTCTGTAAACCTCGCCTGTATACGCATCGACGGAAATATAAGAAATCTCCGGCGTATATACTAAATATGCCTTTCGTGATTCTACCTCTCCGGAATCATCATACTCAGTTTTAAGCTGATATGAAAGCTTCATGTTTTGATTAGTACCGAGAATTTCCTTTGCCTTTTCCTCGGTAATCATAGTGTTTTTTGTTTCAAACTTTGCAGTAGTATCAAACTTGCAACTGAAGCTTGTTATATAATCTTTCGAGGTGTCATATTCGATATAAACATAGTTGTCTGGAACAATAATGTTGTTATGCTGCCTCGAAAACTGGTATGTATACCTGGGATTTACGGCACTGCCCGGAGTGATAATTTTTGTCAATATAATATTTCCGTCAGTGTA
>JAZQVQ010000348.1:0-4843 GCA_045631825.1 Eubacteriales bacterium
CATCAACATAAAGTGATGCTTTTGAAGTTTCATAATCGCAGTCCTTGAAATAGACTGCAAGTGTTTTACAATCCTCTTTATCTGTATAGTATAGTAAACTATAATTATTTACGTCGCTGTCGATCTTCTGTTGTTTTCCGGGTTTTCCGTTTGAAAGAGGAACTTTATAAAAATCAGCACCTGTATCCTGATACTTACCAAGATAGTATATAAACTCTTCGTTAATATCCACCTGGAAATCATTTATCTCCTCTGCTTCGAGTTTATATGTCTTAGCTTTGCTTGCAATATAATAAATCTCGTCAGTACCGTTATTACCCGACAGATGTTCTTCCACATCATAAACACTGCTTATTTCTGAAAGCTTAATTTTTCCAACGGTTTCATTTTGTATTTCGGAATAACATATAAAGTCATTATCAGAATACATATTCACAAGATAACTATAGTTTTCTGACAGCACTTTTTCTTTTTTGCCGTCAAAGAAATAAAGTGTATATACAGGCTGGGAAAACTCACGTTCATTCAATGCTTGTCTAAGCTCGTCACGATAAGTTTTTGCCTCGTATACTTCGAGAGCGTCGTAATACTCATCAAGCTTTTCCTGATACTCGTCATTTACTTTTATATATTCGTCCTGATATTTAGCATACAGTACGTCAAATTCTTCGGATGCCTTTTCGTAGTCCTCTTTAGCCTTATTATATTCCTCATCATTATCATAGTAAAATGACCAGGGGTACTCTGGAGCTTCCGGCTCTACAGGATACTGCGGACTTTCAGGGTATTCGGGATTTGTCAACTGTTTATCTGAAACACTCATATCATCTTCAACGTATGAAGAAAGAGTATTATTGATTTCTGATGCTCTCGTATAGTAAATTGCATCACTGTCGGCTATTGACAAAACACGACTTATATTATCTGCTATTTTTACTTTTTCTTTACCAACTTCGCATTTATACAAATCTGAATCGGTTGTATAGAAAACAGTCATATAATCATCGGAAATTTTTTCAATTCTTACATCGTTGTCTATCTTTTGTACTTCTTTGTTCTTGTACTTTACATAAAGCTTATCGTCATTATCCAGAAAATAAATTGTCTTTCCGTCAGGAGAAACCATATACTGTTCAACATCTTTTGCAATTTTTGTTTCTTCTTTGAGGTTATGCTGGTACAGCTTATCATTATCGAGATAAGTCACAAGAGTGCCTTTATCGTTTACATCATACGAGGCAAGTCCCGAAGCAATTTTCTCCGGTTCTTTTGAGGGCTTATTCATATATCTTACATACAGAGTATATTTACCGTCGTCAACTCTGTCCGGATAAAAAAGTTTTCCCGATTCTTCAAAGTAAACAATATGGTTGTCGCCATACAGATAACTGTTTTCGTATTTTTTTGTTATATTTTCAGGTTTTGCCTTTCCGTTTAACGAAGCACTTACAAGCTCACCATCTTTCATATAGAACGCTTTGTCAATTTCATCCGCTTTCGTAGAACCAAAAATACCACGCACCAAAGCTATTACAAGCACTGCAACAGCAATCACGAAAACCCCGGGGAGAAACTTCTTTATTTTTTCAAAATTCAGGTATTCATTTATCTTTTTAAAGTCTATTTTCTTTAAGTCAATCTTTGTTTTTACTCCGGATTCTTCTTTTTGTACAATTTCGGAATTATTTGTCTGCTTATCCTCCAAAGGCTCCTTTATGAGATTTTCGTCTTGCCATTCAAGTGCTTTACCACATTCCTGACAAAACTTTGCCTCATCCAAGGCTTCAGCCGAACAATAGGTACATTTTCTCATAATATTTTCCTCCAGTTTATGTGTATTTAAAAACAATACTCTAAAATAATTATAAAATAGCTGTCGTAATTTGTCAACTAAACATCCTAAATATTTGTATTTTTTACAATATTTTAATATGGCTTACATTTTGCAAAAAATTTATATATTATTCGATACAAAATCATTGACTTTTTTTGTATTATATTATAAAATAGTAGATAATTAAACTGAAATTCACAGAGGTATACAACTATGAAAAAAATCTTTTTATTATTTTTGACTGCAGCACTTTTAGTACTTTGTACTTCATGTTCCAAAAAAGAGGTTTTTACTTTTGACGAAAGTACTTCTATGGTATTTACAAGTTCATCAGAATCCTTTTCACAGGATAATGGCACGCATATGAATCTTCTTAACAATTTTGTGTCAATAACCAATTTTACAACTGACGAAAATGTTACAAAGGACGGTACATTCTCAACCTCTACCGGAATTACAATAGGCAGCACCGCAAAAGATTTTGTAGATGCTTACAGCATCAACCCCGGTTATGCCATCTGGGAATGTTACAATCAGCTTCCCGACAAAACCGACATTGCCGTAAACTATATTCCGTTTGATGGCTCCTTTATCACATATTCACACCATTTTGACAGATTTTTAGTTGTTGGTTTTGCCAAGGACGAATACGGAAAATGGTACACTCTAGATTCCGATGCGTTAATCGAGGTCTGGGAACTTGAGGCTGACGAAAGCTTATATTACGATGTTGCCATAATTTGTGCTGCTTTTGACGAAAAGGGTATCATAAATACAATCTACACAGACTATGGTTCTTACAAGGATTTTAAAGATTTTTATACTCCTTCCCAGGAAGGCTGAATTAAATTCTTTAGAAAGTCTTGACAAATTTAAAAAATAAGTGTATCATCTATTAAACTTTATATGCTGTAGGTTCTTGTCTACAGCATTTTTTAATAGCTTATATGAAAGGAAAAAACTATGAACAACGTGCCTGAATTATTTGGGAAATACGTATTTAACGATGATGTAATGAGGGACAAGCTCCCAAAAGATGTATACAAATCACTTAGAAAAACCATAAACAATGGTGTCGATCTTGACATAAACGTTGCTAACGTTGTTGCAAACGCTATGAAGGACTGGGCAGTTGACCTGGGTGCTACTCATTATACCCACTGGTTCCAGCCTATGACGGGTATCACTGCTGAAAAGCACGACAGTTTTATCTCCCCTATTTCAAACGGGCATGTTATTATGGAATTCAGCGGAAAAGCTCTTATAAAAGGTGAGCCTGATGCTTCAAGCTTTCCGTCAGGTGGACTGAGAGCAACCTTTGAAGCAAGAGGTTACACCGCCTGGGACCCCACTTCTTACGCATTTGTCAAAGATGGTTCTTTATACATACCAACTGTTTTCTGTTCTTACGGCGGAGAAGCTCTTGATATGAAAACTCCTCTGTTACATTCAATAGAGGCAGTCAGCGAGCAGGCAATGCGTATACTCAGGCTCTTTGGCAACACTGACGTAAAACAGGTTATAACAACCGTTGGTCCCGAACAGGAATATTTCCTTATCAACAAGGAATATTACGAGCAAAGAGAAGACCTTAAGTTCTGTTCAAGGACACTTTTCGGTGCAAAGCCTCCTAAAGGGCAAGAAATGGACGACCATTACTTTGGCACAATAAAGCCCGTTGTTTCAGCATTTATGAGAGATCTTGACAATGAGCTATGGCAGTATGGTATTCTCGCAAAAACAAAGCACAACGAGGCTGCTCCCGCTCAGCACGAACTTGCTCCCATATTCACAAATACAAACCTCGCCATTGACCACAACCAGCTCACTATGGAAATAATGAAAAAGGTTGCGGCAAAACATGGTCTTGTATGTTTATTACACGAAAAGCCTTTTGACGGAGTAAACGGAAGCGGCAAGCACAACAACTGGTCCTTATCTACAGACAAGGGGACAAATCTTCTTGATCCCGGAAAAACTCCATATGAAAATGCTCAGTTCTTATTATTCCTTGTTGCCGTAATAAAGGCGATAGACGAGTATCAGGACATTTTGAGAATTTCTATTGCAAGTGCCGGTAACGACCACAGACTTGGTGCCGGTGAAGCTCCTCCGGCAATCATTTCTATGTTTCTTGGTGACGAGCTTCAGGCAATACTTGAAGCACTTGAAACAGGAAGAAGTTATGATGGATCAGAAAAGAAAACTATGGAAATAGGAGTTCATGTACTTCCGTCATTCCCTCAGGACACGACGGACAGAAACAGAACAAGTCCTTTTGCTTTTACGGGTAACAAGTTTGAATTCCGTATGCCCGGAGCTTCTCAATCTGTTTCAGAGCCTAACACAGTATTGAATACTATTGTTGCACAAGTTCTCAAGCAGTTTGCAGACGAGCTTGAAAACGCAAAGAATTTCAACAAGGTTTTATCTAATCTCATCAAGAAAACTATCAAAGAGCACAAGCGTATTATTTTCAACGGAAATGGTTATTCAAAAGAATGGCTCAAGGAAGCAAAAAAACGCGGGCTTGCAAATTATCCCACAACCGTCGATGCTCTTATTCATTTTGTTGACAAGAAGAACATTGATTTATTTACTTCTCACAATGTATTTACTGAAGCTGAAATGTATTCAAGGCTTGAAATTCAACTTGAAACATATTCAAAGACTATAAACATAGAAGCCCTTACGATGATTAATATGATGAAAAAGCAAATTATTCCTGCCGTTTGCAAGTACACTTCAATGCTGGCTTCGGGAATTGCTTCGAAAAAATCTATTGGTTTAAGTGACGAGCTTATTCCCGAAATAAAGCTGCTTGAATTACTATCAAAGCAATCAGTTGAGCTTCACGCTCGTCTTTCAAAGCTCGAAAAAGCGGTAAGTGGACTTAAAAACGTACAAGGTACATATGAAACTGCGGTTCACTACCGTGACAAAGTTTTCAAAGCCATGGAAAATTTAAGATGCATTGTTGACGACATTGAGCCTAATGTAGCTAAAGAC
>JAZQVQ010000349.1:0-5607 GCA_045631825.1 Eubacteriales bacterium
TAAGGGAAATGTTAAGCGGACTGTTTGAAAAACTTCTAAAGAATGCAACGCCTTTATTCCATTCGGATCAAGGTTGGCAGTATCAGCATTCAGAATATCAACGGCTGCTCAAAGAACACAACATTAAGCAAAGTATGTCCAAAAAAGGCAATTGTATGGATAACGGAGCTATGGAAAACTTTTTTGGCAGACTAAAAGTTGAAATGTTTTACGGCGAAAAATTTGAAAGCGTTAACGCTTTCATTGATGAATTGAAAAGGTATATTGACTACTACAATAACGAAAGAATTTCTATGAAATTAAAAGGAATGAGTCCAGTACAATACCGAACTCATTCACAAGCAAGTTAATATTTAATTTTGTCTAAACTTTGGGGTTCACTTCATTAGCAACTCCGTTTTTGTTAAGTTTATAAGCTTATTTAAGGAAATCGTCAATCATCTTAAAGCCTTGGGGGTAATTGACAAGATTAAGCTTTGATACGTCATCCACACCAAACTGCTCGTCATATATTTTGGCACCACTGTCCAAAACTTCGTTGTTACTTGAATAAAGAATGTATGGAACAGCATCAAGAGTGTGAGTTCTGAGTTCTATAGGGGTGGGATGGTCGGGGAGAATAAGAAATCTGTAATCTTCGCCGTCTTTTTTCAGCTCATTTGCTATGTATCCTATAATCTTTTCGTCGATGTACTCAATAGACTTGATTTTGTTTTCAAGCTCGGCTCTGTGTCCGCACTCATCAGGTGCTTCAACGTGGACGTATACAAAATCGCTTCCTTCTCTTAACGCTTTGACTGCAGCTTGTGCTTTACCTTCGAAGTTTGTGTTTACGTTACCCGTAGCACCTTCAACGTTGGGGACATTCATTTTCGCACATTTGCCGATGCCTTTTATAAGGTCGACTGCGGAAATAACAGTTGCGTTCAAGCCGTATTTTTCATAGAATGAGGTAAGACTCGGTTTTTTTCCCGGACTCCAAATCCAGAGAGAGTTTGCGGGGAGTAAACCTTTCTTTTTTCTCTCGATATTTACGGGATGATCCTTGAGAATTTCATAACTTTTCTGCATGATTTCAAGATAGGGTGCTCCTTGTTCGCCTGATGGTAAATACTCGCCTATGACTTTGCCGAGAATGTCATGAGGTCTTGTAAAATCAATAATCTGTGGAGCATCTTTCCATATAAGACAATGTCTGTAGCTTATACCTGTATGATACTTCTTGAATTCATCGCCCAGCTTTTCGTCAAGAGTCTTTATGAGCTTGTCGGATTCTTCAGTTGAAATTTCGTCTGCACTGTGGTCAAGAATAGTTTGCTCGGCATAATCTCCACCGTTCTCAGAGAGAGCAACAGTGTTGATTCTGAAGGCAGTTTCGTTTTCTGCCATATCAATACCCATGCTAAGTGCTTCAAGTGGAGAACGACCTTTTGAATAAATTGCCGGGTCGTAACCCATTATCGCAAGATTTGCAGTGTCGCTTTCCGGTACCATGTTTGGCGGAACATTGTTTGAAAAGCCAATTATACCGTGTTTTGCCATAAAATCCATATTTGGCTTTTTTGCAACGGTCAAAGGCGTTTTTCCACCAAGGGCGTCATTTTTGTAATCTGACATTCCGTCGCCGATGATTATTATATATTTCATTTTAATCTCCTGTTTTAAACAAGTGGAAATAAAAAGTCACTCGCAAAAAGCGGGTGACTTTGTGTTTAGAAATGAATTAGTGAACGATGCACTTTTCTGTTTCTTTGTCAAAGATGTGTGCGTGAGAAATATCGAACGCAACTTTAACAACGTCGCCGCTCTTTGCTTTGGATCTGGAAGAAACTCTTGCAATGAGGTTTGTTTCTTCGCCAAGAGTGAGGTAAAGATATGTTTCAGCACCCATAAGGTCTGTAACGTCAACCTGAACATCTGTTGTCCACTCTTCAAGAGAGGAAAGGTACATAGGTTCATCGTGGATACATTCGGGACGAACACCAAGGATAACTTCCTTGCCTACATATTCAGCAAGCTCGGGATTCTGAGCTTTTTCTGTAGGAAGCTTGAACTTGCAGTTCTCAAAGGATACATAAATATCGTTATCCTGCTTTGAAAGTGAAGCATTGATGAAGTTCATCTGAGGAGTTCCGATAAATCCGGCAACAAATACGTTGCAAGGCAAATCGTAAAGATTCTGAGGTGTATCAACCTGCTGAATGAGACCGTCCTTCATCACAACGATTCTGGAAGCCATTGTCATAGCTTCAACCTGGTCATGAGTAACGTAAATAAATGTTGTACCGAGCTTTTTGTGAAGCTTGGTAATCTCAGTTCTCATAGCTGCACGAAGCTTAGCGTCGAGGTTTGAGAGAGGTTCGTCAAGAAGGAATACCTTAGGTTCACGGACAATGGCACGACCGAGAGCAACACGCTGTCTCTGACCACCGGACAAAGCCTTAGGTTTTCTGTCAAGAAGGTGGCTGATGTCAAGGATTCTACCTGCTTCTTCAACTCTTCTCTTGATTTCTTCTTTAGGTGTCTTTCTGAGTTTAAGACCGAATGCCATATTTTCAAATACGGTCATATGAGGGTAAAGAGCATAGTTCTGGAAAACCATCGCAATGTCTCTGTCCTTAGGTGCAACATCGTTAACGATTCTGTCGCCTATGTAAAGTTCTCCCTCTGTGATTTCTTCAAGACCGGCAATCATACGAAGTGTTGTTGATTTACCGCAACCTGAAGGACCGACAAGAATGATAAATTCCTTGTCCTTGATTTCAAGACAAAAATCGCTAACGGCAGTAACTCCGCCAGGATACCTCTTGAAAATATGCTTTAATGAAACGCTTGCCATTTTACTTATAACCTCCTAAGTTTAAGCACAAACTTCACGTTTTACACGTGTTTTTTTAATTCATATTATATAATACCAAATATTTGTTAAGAAGAAAAGACATTCGATGTCCAAAAATACGAACTGTAATTTGTGCACAAATTACAAAATAATTCAAATTACGGCGTATATGAGAGAAAACACGAGAAAACAAAAGAAAATAATTTCGACATTTTGGAAAATGACCTTGTTTGTTAGATTTATATTACAAATGTTTTACCAAAAATTCGACAACTGTAGATATTTCGTAATATAAAGACCGATTTTTAATGTACCTGCAGTATTTATCGGCATTATTGTGAAGAAATGATAAATATTTTTACATTAATTTATATCTGTCAGATAGAGGAAACTGCTTTTTTAAGAGCGTCGACACGGTCGGTTTTTTCCCAGATAACGTTTAAATCTTCTCGTCCGAGGTGACCGTAAGAGGATAACTGCTTGTAAATGGGATTTCTAAGCTTAAGCATTTCTATAATTGCAGCGGGACGTAAATCAAAGCACATAGAAACAGCCTTTGAAATTTTTTCTTCATCGACAGTTGCAGTACCGAAAGTATCAACAAGAACCGAAATGGGCTTAGCAACACCGATAGCATAAGCAATCTGGACTTCACATTTTTTTGCAAGACCTGCTGCAACAATGTTCTTTGCAACATATCTTGCAGCATACGCAGCAGAGCGGTCAACTTTGGTCGGGTCTTTGCCGGAGAAAGCTCCGCCACCGTGACGGGCATATCCACCGTATGTATCAACGATAATTTTTCTTCCCGTAAGACCTGTGTCACCGCAAGGACCACCGATTACAAAACGTCCTGTGGGGTTTATAAAGTAACGTGTGTTTTCGTCAAGAAGCTCGGACGGAATAACTGTCTTTATAACTTCTCTTATTATGTCCTCTCTGATTGTTTCAAGATCGGTGTTGGGATCGTGCTGAGAAGAAATGACAATCGCATCTATTCTCTGTGGCACTCCGTCTACATACTCGACAGTAACCTGAGTTTTTCCGTCGGGACGAAGATAGGGAAGAACCTTGTTTTTTCTTACCTCGGTAAGTTTTTTTGCAAGCTTGTGAGCAAGGGAAATTGGAAGTGGCATAAGCTCGCTTGTTTCATCGCAGGCATATCCGAAGATAAGTCCCTGGTCCCCGGCTCCCGTGTTGTATTCATCTGTGCTCTGTCCGTCCTTTGCTTCAAGACACTTGTCAACACCAAGGGCGATGTCGGCAGATTGCTCGTGGATAGAACTGATAACAGCACAAGTGTCTGCATCAAAACCATATTTTGCTCTGTCATAACCTATCTTTTTAACAGTGTCACGTACAATGCTTTGTACGTCAACATAGCAGTTTGAAGTAATTTCGCCCGTAACAAGAACAAGTCCTGTTGTTATAGCGGTTTCGCAAGCCACACGTGCATAAGGGTCCTTTGACAGATATGCGTCAAGAACCGCATCGGAAATGGCATCACAGATTTTGTCGGGATGTCCTTCTGTGACTGATTCACTGGTAAATAACATTTTTTTCATTTTGGAATTCCTTTCCTGGCATAAAAAACACCCCACACGAAACTTATCGGGTGGGGAAGGATTCAAAGCATCTCATCTTCCATGGAAAAATCACATGCAGGAAGTAGCACCTTGTCAGATACTCTAGACAGGTTGCCGGGCTTCTTTGGTCCTGTTCCCTCAGCCACTCTTGATAAGAGAGTCTATTTCATTATCTATTATAGTATATCATAAACATAAATTTTGTCAACGTTTTTTATAAAAATTAAAAAAACGACAACAATTTTGAGGTCAATCTATTATTCCGCCGCCTATTACGTACTCACCGTCATAAAATACAGCGGATTGTCCACTCGTTACTGCTCTTTGCCCCGTGGAAAATTCAAGAACGACTTTGTCCTTTCCGATTACATTTAAAACGGCAGGACTTTCCTGCTGCTTGTATCTCAGCTTTGCAGTTACATTTATTTTTTCGGGAGGATTGTCGTAAGCTATAAAGTTTACGTCTGAGACAGTGACACGTGATGAGTATAAATCACTTTCTTTTCCGAGAACAATTTTGTTTTGCTCTGTATTTTTGGACACAACGTAAAGCGGCTCGCTGTATGAAACACCAAGACCTTTGCGTTGACCGGGAGTATAAAACGGCATACCGTTATGAGTGCCGAGTCTTGTCCCGTCAGTAAAAACAAAGTCACCCTTTTCAAATACTTTTTGGCAATATTCCTCTAAGAATTTTTTGTAATTTCCGTCAGGTATAAAGCATATATCCTGACTGTCCGATTTGTGAGCAGTAATGAGATTGTTGTGCAGGGCAATTTCACGTATCCGGCTTTTCGTAAACTCGCCGAGCGGGAAAAGGCAACGGGATAATTGTTGCTGTGAAAGCGAGTAAAGTACATAGCTCTGGTCTTTGCTGTGGTCTGTGGCTTTTCTCAAAAGAAATCTACCCGATGGCGAATCCTGCTCCAGACGGCAGTAATGTCCTGTTGCGATTAAATCGTACCCGAGCCTTTCCGATAACTCTAAAAGCTTACCGAACTTTATTTTTTTGTTGCACTCCACACACGGATTGGGCGTAAGTCCGTTTGAGTAATCCTCAAGAAAACGGGCTATAACGCATTTTTCAAATTCCTCGTAAAACATGGGGCGTTCGGGGCGGGGGCCCACAAACGACATGGTGCCTTGCAAAATGCAAGTTGTTCGGAAAAAATGCAAAAGAAA
>JAZQVQ010000350.1:0-19402 GCA_045631825.1 Eubacteriales bacterium
TTGACCCTATGGTTGTTATTTGATCTCCGAGGTCGATGCTTTTAAGCTGTGAATAAGAAAAACAAGAGCCAGGGATTGCTTTAATACTTTCTGGAATTTCAATTCTCGCCAAATAAGAGCCTGCAAAAGCATAGGCACGCAGTTTAGTCACTCCTGCCAAATCCTCTGCCGTCACTTCGGTTATTGAACCGTCAACCATAGTCTTGAACTTATCTCCTCCACCGCCACCCGAAATTTTACTCAAAAATATTTCTTCTCGTGTAATCGGTGTTGGTGTTTCTATATCTTGCCCTGCGGCTTTTGCAAGGAACATTTCTTTACGCGTAATGGGCGTTAAATTTTCGCCCGATATGATTTTTTCTTTTCTTGTTATGGCTTCCATTTAATCACCCCACATTTGCAATAGTAATATTGTTAACGCTTATTCCATAGATATTTTGTGTACTCATTTTTAACCTCCTGTATATCCCCAAACAACTGTTGCGTTACAACCATATAACCAATTGATATCCCAACTGCTCGGTTGACTTGTTGCTTCACAATAAATAGTTTTAAGTCTGTCACACCATAGGAATACATCGTGACCCATACTCGTTACGCTTTCGGGGATAACTACGCTCGTAAGGCTGTCGCAATTGAAGAACGCATAATCACCAATGCTCGTTACGCTGTCGGGGATTTCTACGCTCGCAAGGCTGTCGCAAGAATAGAACGTACCATCGCCGATGCTCGTTACGCTGTCTCCTATCGTCACGCCCGTAAGGCTGTCGCAATCCTCGAACGTACCATCGCCGATTCTCATTACGCTGTCTCCTATCGTCACGCTCGTAAGGCTGTCGCAATTGAAGAACGCAGAATCGCCGATGCTCGTTACGCTGTTCGGTATCTCTATGCTCGTAAGTCCGGTGCAATAATAGAACGCCTGATAGCCGATGCTCGTTACGCTGTTCGGTATCTCTATGCTCGTAAGTCCGGTGCAATCCCGGAACGCATAATCACCAATGCTCGTTACACTGTCGTGTATCGCAATGTTTGTAAGTCCGGTGCAATAATAGAACGCCTGATAGCCGATGCTCGTTACGCTGTTGCCTATTATAAGTTTTGTACCGTTCACCAGCTCACCGTTATTAGTTAAAACATAATAAGGGCTTGTTGGTTCAGTTTTATAATTGCTTGATGTGTAATTCTTCTTACAATCCATACCATAAGTATTTACAAGCGTATCCCACGAGGCTACAAGATTGTCGTTCTCATCATAAAGTCCTGCGGCAGGAACAGGTTGCGGTTCTTCCGTTGTCAACTTCTTAAAGCACTTCCCACCGCCTGAAGCAACGATGTCACCTGCGTACAAGCGAGCGAATTTCTTTACAACAGGTTTGGTGTTCTCGGTGAACCAAGTGGCGAAAGCAATGCCTTCATCATCAGTGAAAGTGGTGTCCTCGGTGACGGTGATGGTTTTATAATCTTCCATTGTCCATTCACCGTCGAGATAAAGCGCTTGTGATATTGGGAAAGTAGGGTTTTGAGGTAAAGAAGGTGAAATAGACACACATCTACCCGATACACCTGACGCGTGCGTTTCGAGGAAATCATAAGACAAAGTATAAGCAGTACCTTCAAACACCGAAATAATCGTGTAATTTATATATGCACTAATAATTAGATCATTGGTTGAAGGATTATCTATCCACCTATAAGTACCCTTTTTAATTGTCGCCATTACTCACTCACCCCTAACCGCAAGAATAACTTTCATTAGCAACAATGGGATCATTCCAAAATACACTCATATTGTTGAGAGTAATATTAGCTTCATACAATGTAGACCATATACCATCACTCTTTTCATCCACTGCTTGAATGGTGTTATATTCGCTATCTACCCAATCACCCCAAGTCATTCCTTCTATGGCTTGATGAGTAATGCCGTTGATAGTAAAGGTTATGAGAGTTACTGATTCCACCACATACAAAGCACCATTTTCATAAGTGCCTGTAGTTGCCCCAACATACTTATATACAGAGCCCACCTCTGCCGTGGCGAGCAAGGCGTTCATTTCTAATTCGGTGGATATAGATAACGTGGTGGGAACGTCAACCGTAAACTTGCCTATTCCGTCACCGCCGAATCGGTCTGCCGTGTACGTTCCGTTTGAAGTTATCGGTTCAGGCACATCAACGATTTTGGGCGCTGTAACATAATCATTATAATTGCCGTCACTATCTGCAATTCTTATAACTTCAACATTTGAATAGGTGTTTTTGACTCCGTTTCTGTCTTTCAAAACAATATTACTCAATCGTCAACACTCCTTCCGATAGTGTGGCATTATATGCCCCAATAATATATATAATATTCTCGGCTTCTATAACAAAAACGCTTAAAGCAAATTCAATATCATATAAAAGTTTTTCTAAATTATTCAAATTTGTATATGAATATTCATCATTTAGTGCATTATATGAGCTTTCAAAAGCCGAAATGTCAATATTTGGCACAACCGTCAACTGATCGATAATGTCAGCAATGTTTTGCCTGATGTTTGAAAAATTAGAAGCCGTGAAAATCTCTTGCTCGTTCCATTCTCTCACATCCGCATTTTCTATCTTCGTGCCTCCAAAATCAATTATAGCTTGCCATATATCTTTGATCTTTGATGTTATTCTGTTTATGGCGGTGAGATTGAAAAAAGCTCTATCAATAGTTGTCTGTTCGTCTGCGGTTAATTCAATTCTATTTTGAATTTTATTATAATATATTTTTCTTGCATTGATAATATCAATGTATGTTCTATTATATATCATTCTATCACCGTTTCTTTTACAATCTTTTTACCACCAAAAAGCGAAAAATTCTGCTCGCTCAAAATACCCGTCACTTTGCCTAATAATTCGGTTTCAATTTCGTACATTTTACCCACAACAAGTGGTATTTCCGACTCAACAACCTTTGATTTTACACTTCTATTTCTTATGATATAATTATAGCATATATTCAAAATATTGTCAATGTTGGAAGATGAAATCAAAGTTGCGTTTTTAATTGTTTTTTTGTTTGTGCTTTTTGTGTTTTGAGTGTTTGCATTGTACTGGCTTTTGCTAAATGTCAAATGCTCATATTTTTTGCCTTTTAACACCCCGTCGGCAGTGCAATTTATAATTGCATAGTTAGTTCCACTTTCTACTATTTTCCCATTTTCAATAGTTAAATCGTGGGCGGGTTCACTAAAAACAACTTTTAGATTTTCCACAACTTCACTCGCTTCATATAAATTTATGCTATCTTCAATCGGTGTATATTTATGACCCACCAACTCCATTTCAGTAACATCGGCATTTATTGATATTGTTTGACCTGTCAAAATTCGGTCAAAACCAATACTTTCTTCTACGATTGAATTAACTGCTAAAATATCTACATTTTCGCTATAAGAAGTATTTGCATATCCACCAATAGCAAATAACACCTGTTGTAGCGCTTTTCGGCAGGTTGTATATGGAATATATCCTGTAACAGTTATTCCTATAAACTCATTAACAATCGTAAAGGGGATATTCGCTTTGTTAAAAATAGCACTTATTATATTTATCGCCAAAGCATCAACATATATTCCACCCTCAAACTCGGCACTTTCAAGCATATTAATATAATCTTGTGCCTTTATATTCCATTGTTGAAGACTCGTTTGCTTTGCGGTGTCTATAAAATATTTTCCTATAAGATTATTATTATCAAACACTTTCAAGCTTTGCCTTGCTGTAAAGTTATAGTTGGCATTTGTTGTGTTCGTAAATGACAAATCCAAACTGCTTGTTGGTATTGTGGTTGATATTGGGCTTATAACTTGGTGTAATCGCATATTCTTTATTGACTTTCCCGTGATTATCAATATAGAACCATATTGAATACCGTGCAATTTTAATCTACTATAAGGAGTGTTCATTTTCTTAAACACTAACACTATTTTATTGAAATCAGCCATATCTTCCATTGTTGAAAATGAGGTCGAATTTGATTGATATTCTTTTGTTAATACAAGTTCACTACCATTATACCAAGATATTGAAAAAAGCGTTGGATAGATATTGTTTTGTATGTCAAACACCAATCCCAAACCCTCAACACTAAACAATTCATCGGAAACGAGAATTATTGTAGGGTGTGCATTTACAAACTCCCCATTTTCATTTGTTGCGTATTCGCTCCATACACCCATATTTTCATTTTCGGTGTTTTCGGGAATTGGTAAATTGCTACCATCAAGCAGTACGGAATATCTTTCACACGGATTGGCAAAGTTCTTAAATGCCAAATCCTCTTTTGTCAAATCATCTGCATTTGAAATTAAAGCGCAGTTGAGGAGTTCAGGTGTGAACCCCTCTTTTGCGCCTTTTGTTGTAACTCCATATTCAACTCTAATCATATTGTTTTTTGAGCCTCCATAGGTATTATATTAAGCGACAATTTATCCCAATATACCTTGCCCGTCTTTTCGTCAATGTGCTTTACGGCTCTTTCACCACTTGAAATATATGCTTCATACTCGATATTTCCTTGATTGTGTACCATCTTGACGGGTATTCCCTCGTTCGTAGGCTCAGAAACCAAATTATAAAGTTCATCAAAATCCGCCTCATATCCCGCTTTTCTTGCTATCTCAACCTTATGACCATAAAAAGTACCCAAACAATCAAGGTTCATTCGAGCTCCTGCGCCAAGCAATCTTCCCGTGTTTTCGGTAAACAATTTTGAAAAAGTTTCCGTGATGCTTACCACAATAACCGAATATTCTTTTTCTCCAATTTTACAAATATCCATATTTTACCAACTTTCCAACAAATCTGCGCCTTGTGCTTGTTCTCCTCTTTTTGCGAGCTTATAAATTATTCTCATTATCTCGTTTTCATCAAGATAATAATGTTCTTCTTTTGTTGTTTGACCTGTTGAACCCATTTCGCTCATTGCTTCCATAACGGCTTGCTTAATTGTTGAAACGGGAGAAACAATTTCGTGTTCTTTTGCGTTATCGCCCAAAACTGCCAAAAACTCACGATTAGGCGGTACAACTGTTCCTTGTGCAAGCTTGGGAATAAGCGGAGGATTTGATGGGATTTTCCAACCCCAATCTGCTCCAAATAAATCTCCTATACCTTCAACTATTCCGCCGACACCGTTCACAATATTTGCTAATGCTCCATACAGACCGCCCCAAAGGAAATTTAAGCCGTCAATAATAGCATTTATCACTCCCTTAACAACGCCCCATATAGCATCCCAAATTCCAACAAAGAACGCTTTTATTCCGTTCCAAGCCCGTTTCCAATCTCCCGTGAAAACTCCAACAATAAAGTCTATAAGTCCCCCAAGAGCATCGAACACGCCGCCGAGAACATTTGAAACAGTACTGACTATCGTGTGGAACATACCCGAAATTGTATTTCCAATCCAAGTAAATATCGGCTCTAATGTTTCAGTAAGCCACATAACAATCGGATGAATAAATTTGTTGTATATTTCAAGTGCGCCGTTTACCAATTTCATAACAAAGTCAACGACCTTGTCTATCATAACGGAAATATGTTCATCCCACAAAGAACTCATTGTCTGTAAGAACGGAGTTATAATCGGCTCTAAAACATTGTCATATATACTTTGGAAAAACGCTATAACATTTGTTGCAAATTGACCGATATTATCAATCAACGGTTGCCCGTATTCTTCCCACTTGCTTTTCAAAATGCCCGTGAAATCGCTCCAAGCGCCCACCATAAACTGTGCCGCTCTCCAAAACGCTTGTATGGGTTCAGAATCCCACGCTTTTTTTATGGTTTTTGATATTTTATCAAAAGACTTTTTTAGAGTCTTTTCAAACGCCGATAATTCTTTTTCGGTTTCTTCAATTTCAAGGCTTTCGCCCAAACCGCCGCCGCTCATTTCGGGGATAATGGGTTCTGCGCTCGCTTCTTGCGCCGCCCCAGCCGAAAGTATTTCAACGGTATCAAAACTTGCAGTGGTCTTTTCCATTGCTTCGTTTGTTTCTTCCACTGCTTTTGTCAAATCGTTTTGGTTTTCAACGCTTTGCTCAATATTTTCCGCTTGTTCCGTCAATGCTTCTTTTGAGGTTCCGTTAAATAAATCAACAATGCCTTGATATATGCCTTTTGCAAGACCCATAATCATTTCATATGCGGCGCTTAAAAGGCTTGGTATCGCCGCTATCAAAGACTTTGAGACTATTTGAACAAGCATAGGAGCGACCTTTTCTATAAGTCTGCCAATGCCCGACAAAGCTCTTTCTACAACGGGAGCGATATTTTCAAAATAATTTGAAATTGAGTCAACCAAATTATTTATGGCTCTATCTAAATCACCGCCGCCCGAAATAGCCGTCAAAACATTTTGCCACGCCGCTTTCATTGTTGCCGCTGAACCGCTTATGGTTGTAGCCGCTTCTTTCGATGTTGTCCCTGCTATGCCAAGGTTTTCCTGTATAACGTGAATAGCCGTGTAAACATCGGACAAATTTGTTATATCATACTCAACACCTGTTAATGCTTGCGCGTCTTTCAAAAGGCGTTCCATTTCGCCTTTCGTTCCTCCGTAGCCCAATTTTAGATTATCCAAAAGTTGGTACTGTTGTTTCGCAAAACCTTGATATGCGTTTTGTATGCTTTCCATAGATGTTCCCATCTTGTTGGCGTTGTCCGACATATCAATCAAAGCCATATTTGCGACATCTGCCGCCTTTTCTGTATCACCACCCAAACTCTGCAAAAGGGAAGCAGAAAATCCTGTAACGGTTGCCATATATTGATTTGCTGACAATCCTGTTGTTTTATACGCTTGATTTGCATATTCAATTAACTTTTTAGAAGAACCTTTGAAAAGTGTTTCAACTCCACCGACCAACTGCTCATATTCTGCAAAAGCATCAACAGAAGCCTTGGCTATTGCTATCGTAGCCGTAGCCGCCGCCGCACCAACCGCCAAAAATGCCTTTGTTGCGGTTTTTGCCATACTTTTCATAGAGCCAATGCCTTTTTTTAATCCGCTTTGGTCTATGGCGGTAGTAAGAATTATACTTCCGTCGCCTTGTGATGTTGCCATATAAAATCAACTCCTTTCTACCAATCGGAGTTCAAAAATTCTTGCTCCTCTGCGGTAATTTTTACGGGTAAATCTATATCATATTTGTTTTCACGATATATCTTTTCTTCCCATTTTTCCAATTTTTCACTCCGCATTTTTTTCTTGCGAATAGATATAATTGTACTCCAAGCACATTCTCCTACTTCACGGAAGGCTGACATAAAAGTCCACCAATGAGTGAATTTGTTTGGCGTTCTTATGTCATATCCCAAAACTCTGCTAACGGCAGGAGCAATAAACTTAAAGTCCTTTTTCCAACTCATAAGCCGTTGCTGTGGCTCGCCGTTTATCTTCGGTTTTATTGCAAATTCTTCTTCGCTTTCGCAATCAATAATGCGTATCATTTCCAATATTGCTTTTTCTGCATTTTTTATTTTGCGAGGTTCTTTGTAAAAGATAAATAATGCAAGTTGATGTTGATGTTGCAAATCAATGTCCACATCTTCATAAACATCAAGGCAATCCAACACTACACGATAATCGCAATCTTTTTCAATCTCATATTCTTCGCCGTCAATATTAACGGAAAGAGGATAATCCCAACTCATTTATTGAATTTGTGCTGATAATTTACCGTGTGTTTACTCATAGCCTTTTCAAGAGCCGACATTGTAGCCTTTGATGTTTTTCCTGTTTCTTCTTCGATTTTAGGCATAAGCCATTCAAGAATGTAAAAAGGATAATATTGGCTTTTTGCCTTTATAATTCCGTTTGGAGAAACATACTTGAAAATCGCATCAGAAACATTGTTACCAAAAGCGTTGTCAAAATCAGCCTTGATTTTTTCGTTCAATCTTCTTGTGATTTCCAACTTTTCCATACTATCAGTTGTATTTTCATATTCAGTGTGTGCTTTATCATATATATCGCTCATACCGTTTATCATATCTGTCAAGCGAATAAAAAAGTCAAGGTCGTTTGGGTTAAAATAAATCTTTTCTGTTCCCCTGTCAAACGGAAGAACAAACTCTACCAAACCCGTGTCAATTACATCATTTTTTCTTACATTCATAATAATTTACCTCGTTATTCCTCTTAAAATGTTTTATCAGTAATAATTTTCGATTTATTAGTAATAAACCGCCCTACCATATAGGGCAAGGCGGTATTATTTTGTTTGTGTTTTAATTTATGCAGTTGCCTTTGTGAATTTGGGGACTTTATCCGTAAACTTGACAGTTCCTCTTTCTTTCTTGTCAGAATAGTTGACCGTTATAGGCATATCAACGTGTGCAGAACCGCCAATGCTACTAAATGTGATTGTGCAATCGCTCTGTATATCTGCATCATATCCGTCAGTTTCGCTTCCAACATATCCATAAACAGTAAGCATATCAAACCGCGAAAGCTTTTCATATTCTTTATTGAGCCAAATCTCGTGAAGTATAAATGCGAGTTTAGAACCGCCTCTAACTGTGAACGGCTCAAGTGACTGCGAAGGAGCCGCACCCGTAACAGATGTTTCGCTATTTCCAAGAATATCATTTACGGTTTCGGTTTCAAAGTTAGTCTCAATAGCACTATCTTCAACACCTACACCGAGAAGCTCCCACTCCTGAGCTTCTTTTGTGCCAACATTTACAAAATGCTTCAAGAGTTTTCTCGGCGCTTTTGTTCCTGCGCCGACATTAAAATCTGTATTTATTGCCATTTTAATTATTTCCTTTCATTAAAATTGTCCGCTTTGTAAAGCGTTGTTTAGTGTGCGTGTTAATTTATCAAGCTGACCTGCATTTGCCGCCGCCTTATCCCATTCATAAGTGGAATATGGGTTTTTCTTTTGGAAGTTCTTTCCTCTGCCATAATATACGGCGTTTGAATACGGCTGAATGTAATGTATCTTATTGGGGTACAATTTTGCCGTGTTCTGCATTGTTCCTGTATCTCTTGGAGTATATGGGTCAATCAACCTTTTCCACTCATTCGATACAAGCAATCCAAATCGGTCATTCTGCACCTTTGCCAAAATCTTCGGCTCGTTAAGGTCAATCCTCACATTCATATTCTACCATCTTTCTCGGCTCAAATATTGCCTTGTTGACATACCTTAACCGAACTGTGATAAAATATCCGACCGTGTTTTCTTCGGGGTTTACATAGCGAATTTGCGGTACAAACGGGTTACACTCAATGCTGATAATTTTCTCACCAATTTCGGGAAAATTGCCAACATCGTTCTGCTCTTTTACCCAATCGCAAATACTTGTCACTTGTTCAAGAGTAAGCACATTTTCATTTCTTGTCGGTACGCTATCATCGTTCACATCATACCACTCATAGCAGTTTATTTGGAAATCCTCATAAACTGACGGATAAGGCACAATCTCACAATGATAATTGCCGAGTGTGTCAATGCTTTCTTGATATTGGTGTGTAGGCGATGCCCCTTGCGGAAGAATCACCCTCACGCCTCTGTCCTCTGTCGCCGCTATGCTCCAAAGGTTAGCAAGTTCGGGGCATTGACGGAAATATTCAAAAAGTTTTGCATATTTGCTCATTCAATCACCCCACATTTGTTATGGTAACATTATCAATCGACATTCCGTGAATGTTAGCCGATACAGAACGAGCCACAATGCCGTTGTCTTTGTACTTTTCTTGCAGTTCCGCAAATTCTCGGCTTGTTGTTACAATATCGTCAACTTCTGACAGAACGATAAAGTCTCCCACTTGCACCGTGTAGAAATCCTCACGAATATCCACGGGTAGTTTGGCATATTCAAGCGGTGCTTTGTATCGGTCAACATCTTTAGATATAACCACAACCGCATTGACTATGTTTTCAATCGTTCCGTCAGCCTTGCTAACGACACCGCCTTGAATGTTGCACAAATCAATCACAAATCGGTCGAAGTGCCTTTCTTCAACGGCATTTTTTGGAATGTCATTGTAAATCGTGACTTTTTGCTTCCACAAGTCCGTCATCGCATCGCCCCCCTATACATCAAGGGAGTTCCGCAATCGTCCTTTTCGGTTGCCAAATAATCACACACGATATTGAGCATTTCGTAATTCATTTCATCGGTGGTTTTTGTTGCGTAACTTTCGCTTTCGCTCACTCCGCCTGCCGACTGACTCCTGCTTGTAACCGCTTTACCACTCGACACGTTGTTTGCGAGGTATTCAACCAAATCGCGCATACACGCCTTCACGCTCTGTGATACCTCTAAAACGCCTTGTAATCGACTTTGAGTGTGCAGGTCGATAAATCCACACGCACGGTCTATATTTCGCTTAAAGGCGGCTTCATTAAGCTCACCGCCTATTTCTCGGTATTGTTCATAGGTTAGATATTGCATAATTCAACCGCCTTTCATTTATTTTCTTTTAGCCAATGGTACCAACTACAACTCCGTCAATACGCTCTGCAAAGAACACCATACCATTTACAACGGTGTCGGATGCGGTCATATTGGTGTAGTCGGGTGTTTCGTGAATGCCGATATATCCTGTTTCATCGGAGGTGAAGTCAAATGCCTCGCCAAGATCAGCGCCGTTTACAGGGATATAGTAAAGAACGATGTTCTCCTTTGCGGTAGCGTAAATAGTTCCCTTGGGTACAGATGCGTTCATAATAACCGTGCCAAGACCAAGAAAGTCCTCGACATAGGTCATTCCGAAAGCGGTTTGTGTGGTAATCTGTGCCGCACCAAGATAATCGGCAATGTCAAGGGGGTTGACGAAATAAACCGCCTGAATGGCGTCGTCCTCATACTTGACCTGAAGTTGTCCCCAAGCCTGTGCAAGTGTGGATTGCATATCAGCACCGCTTGCCTCGCCCGTACCAGTAGCAAGGAAGCCAAAAAGATCGGTGCGAATAGCCTTCTGCACATCGCGGAGCATTCTGTCGGTGGTCATCTCAACCGCCTGATCGTAGCCTCTCTCAACGATAGCCTCTGCGGAGGTTGCCTTTCTCCACTTCTTCAGCGTAATCTCGCCAAAGGTTACAGGCTCGGTTGCGTACTTGGAAAGGGGAATGGTCTCACCCTCTGCAACTTCGCCGTCTTCAAGAGCGCCAACCGCCTTGTAAGCCTTCAGCACAGTTCCTGCCTGCTTTGCAATCTTTCTTGTTACACCGAGAGCTTCCATAAGCTTTCTTACGTTCTCGGAAAAGTTATAAGTAAATTCAATTTCTCTCGCCTTTGCGAGGTCTGCCTTCTTAATAAGATTAGTCTCTGCCATTATTCAATATTTCCTTTCGCAATATTTTCTGCGATAGCCGCACGCTTCTGCTCACGGGTCATATCGCTATTCATAATATCTTTGACCGAGGAATAACCGTGTCCCGTTCCCATCGGTCTACCCCCTTGCAACTTAACGGCTGTAACGCCCGTAAATGCGGTGGCATCGTCTTTAGTGAGTGTGTGAATTATCTGCTCATCGCTCTGCCCCTCAAAGTCCTTGCTTTCAAGAGCTTCACCAAATTTTTTGAGATATGCTTCACGGATAGCATCGTGTGAAAACTTTTTATCTTTCAATACGGTGTTAAATCGGTTGCTTATATTTTCGGTTTTCTCTCTCAAAATTCGCTCCGCCTCTGCTTGCTTTGCTTTGGCTTCGTTTTCAGCCACAAGAGCCTCATACTTTGTCTTGTATTCCTCTGCCCCTGCGTTGCTTGACTTTAACGCTTCAAACTCGGTGTTAATCTTGTCGGCGGTTTCCTTTGCCTCTTTCAAATCCGCTTCAAGTGCGGTCACTTTCGCCTTAACCTTCTCGACATCTGCACCGTTGATCGCCATAATCTTGTCAAGCTGTTCATCGGTCAGTTCCGCGATCTGCTTCAATTCTTCCCGCTTCATACTTTCTTAATCTCCTTTTCGTTTACGCTTTTTATACGGTGGTTGCTTCACCATAACTAAATGAGTTTTGCAACTTTACGAGTTGCCAACAAAATATTTATACAAAGCCCCCCCTCTTTTTTAAGTGCTTTTTAAGGATAGCATCACCTTTGCAAATGGTTTCTTATAGGTCGGCTTTGCATAAAACAACATAAGAGTAGAACATTACAATTCTACTCTTACATTATAGCATATTAAATTGGTTTTGTCAATAGGCGGTTAATCGCACTCCTTGTATTCGCAATCATATTTTTTGCTTTCATATTTTTGGCACAAATAAAAGAAAATCCCCTGCTTTCGCAAGGGAAAATCTTATATTTCTTTGCCGACAAATCCAACAATAGTACAAATAACACCTATAATTGTTACTTGTGGAAATTCAAGAAATAATCTCAATTCGGTCATATCGGGATTTTGGAAGTGCAATACAATCGCCCATATACCACAAATCAACAAGCCGACAAAGCCGACAATCATCATAATTGCTTTTATTTTTTTCTTCATTTGTTTGCCCTCGGCACAGATAAACGCTTCGGCTCTTGGCTGATTCCTGTAATATCTGCAATCTCATTGTACTTTGCCTGAACGGTCTTGATACGTTTGCGGAGTTCTTTTATCTGTTGCTCGCTGTTGCCCAATGCTTTTAAAGCGTTTATCTCGTCTTTGCATCGTCTTATCTCGGCTTCACAAGAGCGCATCCGTTGTGAAAAATAATACCCATCACCTTCCAAATTGCCTATCTTGTAAAGCCGTTTGTCCTGCTCCTCAAATCGCTTCAATTCCTCTGCGGAATATCTCGGCTCGCTCACGCCAAGAATTATGTCGGTTTCATAGTGTCGGCAATTATAATCCTCATACAAGCGGTCATATACGCCCTCTTTCTCGGCTGATGGATAGAACACGCCATTGACGGTCTTTCCTTGCGCTCCTTTTGCGTATTGTTTGCCTTGCATATATCGGTGGCTCGGTCTCGAATTGCTATGATAGTCGATTTCTATGCCGTTACAGCCCAATTCTTGCCCCACAAGCTCATTATATTCCCTGTGCGCCTGTTTGATGCCCCAAAGCATATTCTGTCTCACAACCGTATCTAATCGCCTTGTAATGCCCCCGCCATAGTCCACCTTACAACCACCACCGCCGAGATTTTGCACCGTCTGTCGCATAGTGGTATAAAAATCAGCCTCGCCCTCTGTAACGGTCTTGACGGCATCGGAGAATAACTTGTAAATCGCATCTTGAAAACGGATCGGATTTCCGTTCCTATCAAGCACTCGCAGAGCTTTTGTGTTCGTGAGGTTTAGAATGTCCTTGCTGTTCTGCTTCACAAAATTGTCAATGATACGCTGCATCTTCTTGTTTTTTGCAATCTCGACAAAATCAATGCCCCTATAATCGTATAGGTACTTATTCGCCGTGTGCCAATCCTCAAACTCTGCCGTGTACGCCTTTTTTAGTGAACGAATATTCAACGCCGTAGCAATAGCCAACGCCGCAATGATTTTCTCCCACTCTTTTTTTGCTTCTTTGTCAACATCAAACTTTTCAAGCTCTTTTTTGCTCATTCGCCCGATTTTGCCAATCTTTCGGCAAACTCTCGCTGTGCTCTCCGCTTCCCATTCGGTGATGTTGTTTGCGATGTAGTCCTCATAGGTTTGGAGCTTTGTAATATTATCAAATTCAGCCATTGTTCACTCTCCTTTTATAACAATTAACGCAAACGGCTTTATTTTTTACAAAATATATGCTTTTATGGTTTCTGCAATCGCAACCGCACACAGAACATTTATGTTCTCTTTTGTATAAAATTCTCTTATTTTTTTCGCAAACAAAATGAAACAATTCCCCTATACAATATCCAAATACAACACTTGCCAAAATCACTATAATTATTGGAATATCAGCCATTCGCACCACCCTTTAATAACTTAATACTTTTACACTTTCAACAGCTCCAAGCATACCGATTTTGGATAATTCGGCATATACTTTTGATTGAACGGTTTTAGTGTCAATATCGTAATCCATAAAATGCAAAGATAATTGGTTTATATTCCCGTTCCAATATACTTTTGCTTTTGGGAATATTGCGGAAAATCTGTCTTGTATCTTCGTGCACTTCTCTATGTTCTCCACTTAATCACCGCCTTATCTTTCATTCCAAGCAGGGCGGTTTAGTGTCTGCTCAATAGCACTCACCAATTCGGGATATTGTTTCAAAATATCTTCATACTCGGTTGTTTTCAAACCTTCCCTTTTTCTTTTTATATCTTGAGCAGTTTTCAAAGCGGACAAAGCTCTTCCTTTATATTGGTTTACCATATAAGGACAATTATTTTCGTCTGCTCGTTCAAATTCGCCCAAAACAAAAGGGATTTTTTCTTCATCGTGATTTGTCAAGGCGGTTGCCAATATATCAGTAAACTGATACAAAATCATAGCCAACCTAAAAACCGTTTTATCCTCAATTTTGTTTTTGGGATTGCAGGGGCATTTTTCTTCGTGTTGCTTTGCTTTTTGTTCGCTTGAAAAACACTCCGTGCAAAAATCGCATTTATATACTTGTTTCAATTCTCCCCACCTCTTTCTTTTGGTGCTCGTGTGCTTGGGTTTTCTGCATAATAATCTTTTTGTTTTGTGATACAATCAACCGCTTTTTTCTGCGACAAACAACAAACAGAATGATAGCCGTTTTCGGAAATAATCACACGGCTATTCAAACAAGTGTCGCACTTACATTCAGCCATCACCCCTCACCGCCTTTCTTCGTATTCTTTGCAATGTTTTCAAGAGCGTTTGCTATTCGGTCTAACGATAAGCCTATACCAACCAAACAAAAGCAAATTGCGGAAAAGCCTATAATTAGTATTGCTATCATTCCTGCACACCGCCTTTCTCGGTTGGGTGGTCTTGCTCTGCTTCTTTGCGAAGAAATGTTCTAACGGCATCAAACATCAAATCAATACCCCTTTCAACACCACGCACATATTCGGCTTGTTCGCTTTTGATGATGTCAACTTTTTTGTGTACCTCTATTTCAAGGTTATAAAGGTCGTTTTTGTTCATTCCCCCTCATCTTCCTTTCTCTGCTTATCTATCAGCCTATCAATTTCCTCTTTCGGTATTCGATAAACCTTGACAACCTTGACAGCCTTGATTTTGCCATTGTTTATCCATTTCAAAACTGTCTGTCTGCTTACCGAAAACATATTTGCTACCTCGGTTACTGTGTACATTGTATCACCTCTCTATAAAATATTTGTATTTTCTTAATGGAAATTCATTTTTTCTTCCCACTAATTGCGGTTTTAATATTTCTTGTAATTCAATCAATTTTTCTTCTGCTTCGGGATAATCATTGAGCCATATTTCCAATTCAATCGGTTTTGCGTTAAAACACAAAGCGCACCCATCTCGTTTGCTATACTTGTAATGCGGTGAATATGCGTTCCGTTGAAAACAAAACTCTTTTGCCATATCTTCCGTAATTTCTTCTTCAACCAAAATGGAACGAGTAAAATCATTTAACTGTCCGTGTCGTTTTGTTTCATCAAAAGCAATAGCCAAATCAAGAAAATCAAACTCGCCCACATCACAATTTGCGACGGCTTTTATTTTGCTATCCCTACGAAAACCACAACAATTTACATAAGGATAGCCTTTGACTTGCCCTTTGAATATACCGCCTTTTGATATTGATAAACAATAATCCCAATATGTTATTCCCTCCGCAAGAAAAACCTTTGCCCCATTTTTTTCAAATGCTTCTTTTTGCCTTAAAATAAAATCAAGATGTTCTTTGTTTATCAATGGAATTTCATCTGTGAAATATGGAATATAGCAAACGGCTTTTACATCGTCTTGGCGTTCTAATCTCTTGTAAACTGCACAAGTGCTATCTTTTCCGCCACTCCAACCAATTTTAGCTATACTCATATCAATCTTCCCATTCGTCAATTACTTCTCTTTTGAAGTCCATAATTTCATTGATTGCATAATCATCATTATATGCCTTTTCTAATGCTTCTTTCTCGCTTTCTGCATATACGATTCTTATTTCGTGAATAACACAATCAACCTTGTATGTTTTCTCTGCCATTTCAACAGCCCCCTAAAATATAAAACATTTTTCTTTCATTGCAGAACTGAATGGAATAATTTTTATAATTCTTTTCTGCGTGTTCCTTTGCGTTTTTGAAATACTTAAAATACATTTTAACAGCTCAATATTTTACCAATTCTTCATACTGTAAATGGCTCGGTACTAACCAATTCTCACCGTTGCCGTATGTGGTAATAATAAATATACCATCAAACCGCTTTACTGTGTGTTCTGCTCCGTTAAGGTCTTTCAAAACACTACCTACTCTTAAATCGTTTCTTGTCAACATTTTTATAAACCTCCTTTTTATTTATATACATAGTATATCATAAAATATCAAAGCTGTCAATACCCTTTCACAAAAAAATACCGAAAACATTTCTGTTCTCGGTATCTCTTATTATCTGCCGTTCAAAATATTCTCAATGGCAAGGTTTGTATTTGTTTGTTGTGTTGCCCGTATTCGTGCGAGTTTGTCGGCTATTTCCTCATCGGTCATATTCGGGTAAAGCCAACGGAGTTCATCTTCTTTTTCAAGAACACCCCTATCGACTGCGGAAACAATACGATTATAAAGTTCCTGCTCATCTTGGAACGCATCAAAAAAGTCAACGGTTACCTCATACAAATCAAGCGGAATATTCAAGAACACCGCATCGGCTTCAAGCGTTGCCTTTATGCCGTCAAACATAGCAGATTGAATTTTCTTCACGAAAGAGCGTGTCTTTGTGTTTGCCGTGCGTATTTCGGTTGCCGTTGCTCCTGCCGTGTGTTCTGCCTCGGTCAAGAAGCCTCGGTCAAGACCAACCATATCTTCCCAATCGGCTTTGGCATCAATCAACTTTTGCTTGTAATCATTGTATCGAGTGGACGGAGCAAAACTGTCAATCAGCGTGCCGTCAACTCCTGCCTTTTTGCGAATGGTGTAAATGCCCTCGGGCAAATCAAAACGCTCACCGTCTTTTGTGCCGATTTTTCTTGCAACAGTTTCATCTGCAAAGAGCTTCGACTTCATCAGGTGCATTTCTTCGTCAAGATTATTCCTTGCAACCTTGATTTGATTTTCTACTTCCTCGCACCCAAAGTTAAGCGGAACGCCCCATTGTGATAAACCTCTGCTATCCTGTGGCGATTTGTAGTACGCTACACCGATGTTGTTTGCGTTGTAATAAGCAACATTATCGTTCTTATAATGTTCCCATTCTGCCAAATATTCTTCATTACCGCTTTTGTCTGTCGTGTAATAGTAAACATACAAAGTGCCGTTCTCGTCAAGTATATGATGCCGTATCAGCCTGTATTCCCTATGCTTGACAATCTTCTTATCAATTACCATAGCAACTTCATACATCTTGTCGGCTACCATACGATAAACAGAAACATCATCAGGCGCGATAATGCGGTGATACGGCTCATTGTCCTCACCTGTTGCCATTGTAACAAAACAACCGCCCTTGCCGTTCATCATTGCACAAATCTCATACCGCTTTGCTTCAAGGTTATCCGCAAGAAGTTTCAACGGTTCAACGAGTGTGCTGTCCGTCTGCAATTCCACCGTTGCTTCATCGCATACAAGCGAGGTCAGTTTTGTGTTCGCTATTGCAAGTGGGTTATATTCTCGCACATTTTCCCAGTCCTGCACCTTTACAACGATTTTCTTTTCCTCGTCATATTGGTCTATCTTCTTTTTGACAAATCCCCAAAAATTACTCCAAAATCCCAAAATATCACGCTCCTATATATTTTGTGCTTCATTTATTCGTTTTTCGGCTATATCAAAATAGCCTTTGTCTAACTCTATGCCGATAAAGTTTCGGTTTGTGTTGATACAAGCAACGCCTGTTGAACCGCTACCCATAGTAAAGTCTAAAACTGTTTCGCCCTCGTTCGTGTATGTCTTGATAAGATATTCAAGCAGGGCAATCGGTTTTTGTGTTGGGTGTGTTGACTTGTTTTTTTCTGTATTAAACCTTTGTATGCTTCGTGGGTATCTTTTGCCCTCATTCTTTGTTTGCACTTTCGGTCTGTTGCCTGTTATTTCTCCGCTTGTACCTTTTCCCGAAATATACGGCTTTCCCTCTGTCATCTGTGGAAAATAATTGTGTTTTGATTTACTGAATACCGAAACAATTTCGTGTACCTTGTATGGTTGATATTTGCAAAGCATAAAGTTAGCACCTTGTTCTTTTTCCCATATCCAATCATACTTGAAATTCTTAATATTGCTCATTCTCAAAGCGCTTGAAAAAGGCTCACTGCCGAAAAGACAAATAGCACCATTCGGCTTGATTATTCTGTTCAACTGCTCCCACATCGGCTCAAACGGAATAACGCTATCCCATTTACAAGTCGTTGTTCCATACGGAGGGTCAGTCAGCACCAAATCCACCGAGCCATCTGGAATATTCTTCATCAATTCAAGGCAATCGCCGTTGTATAATTGTATCATATTACACCTCTATGTAGTGCCAGTAGGAAGATTCGGAATAGATGTTACTATCCCACGTATCAATCTGCATTGTGCCGTCATCAAGGTAAACCGCTTCTTCGCTTTTTGGGTCAAATACCAACTCGCACAATTCGTCTATCAAGTCCTCGCATTCACCCTCTACAAACTTGACTTTTTGTGTCTTGAATAGTTTTGAGTAAAGAAAAACGCGGTCTTGCAAGGGCGGTTTGTAGCACTTTCCTGCACTATACTTTGTATTATCGTTTATTGTGTTTATAATAACGTCTATGTGGTCGCAGTTTATACTGTCAATCCGCACATCATATTTTTTCTCTACATAGTCGCAGAACTCTGCAACAAATCCCTCTACATCGTCCATTGACATTTTATCAGCTTGTCGCTTTTCGGCTTTCAGTTTGTACTGTATGCCGTCATATCCTTGACCTGTGCAAGTCATAGCATAAGCCGAGCCGTTGCCGCCGATGTCGAAGCCACACTCTATTGACCTAAACCGCTTTGGTAATTCGTCAGCCTTGATAATATACGGTGTTTGGTCGCTTGCAAAATTCGGGAAGATAATTCCCTGTGCGGTCTTTCTTCTTCCGAGTATATCTCGCTCGTACCACACCGTGCCTTTTTGGTAGGTTTTAAGCGTGTTACGGAGCTTTTCATCGTCAATGGATAAATTATCCGCTATCGTGAAATGTCCGTAATTATAGCCGTAATTTCTATCCCTTCGTTGCTTCTCTTGGTGGAAGTCAAGCACATCGGTATAGTACCAATGGCTTTCTGCTTTCGGGTTTAGATCGTGGAATATCTTTCTGTCAGCACTTGACAAAGTACGGTCAAATACTTCTTGAATG
>JAZQVQ010000351.1:0-4472 GCA_045631825.1 Eubacteriales bacterium
CGACCCCACGGAGAAAGCACTGACAAGGGTTGCGACCCCTCCGATGATTGCGATTATTGTTTCGGTGTTCATTCGTTATCCTCAAATTCTTCCGTTTTATTGGACTTATTGTAGTTAATGGTGCTGATGCCTACGCAGACACCGATAAAGGTTGCTACGGCTGTTATGGTGGTCACTATGGCATCGACAGGGATGTCCCAATGCCATACATTCGCCAATGTCGGAAAAAGTGTCACGAATGCCGGGACAACAATGATTAAAAGCCACTTAATCGCATCATAAATTTTGTCTGGAATTTTCACCTTCATCCTCCTTTACAACAATCCAACTGTACTGTGCTTTTACCACTTGTTTTTCATCGACACCATACTCTTTTGCAATCAGTTTCTTGATGTCGGATTGTTCAAGCACTACCGCATTCTTCATGCGTACACCTCATGCGTGATTTCCTCATATTCCTCTGCCGTAATCCATCCCTTTTTAACGGCATTTCTGACAGCTTTCTTTCCCCACTGCCCGGACTCGTAGTACCCTTTTACAAGTTCAAATTTCTCACTGTGTTCATTCATTTTCTTCGTCCTCCTCTGTGGGGTCATCAAGATTCCCCATCATAATGTTGTAATCAAGTGCTGCCTGTGTTCTCGCAGCCACTGCTTCCGCATACTCAAGTTCTGCCTGTTTTTCAAGCGAAATTCCTAATTTTTCAATTTTCATGGTTACCTCCAAAGTTCTTTGTAATACTTGTCCATTCTTTGCAACATCCGATAGCTGTTCCCCTTGCTTGCGTTAGCCTTCCAACTCTTGTAGCACTCTTCTACCTTTTCTTTAGTTGTATTGCCTTCTTTCGCAAGGTTCACTAATCGTCTTAATTTAATGCGTTCATGCTTAACATTTCCGCTATTCAAAGTCATGATAACTTTGCCTGTTTCTGTCAGCTTGTAGTCAAACCCAAGAAATCGAAAGCCATCTGACAATGGAGTTATGTGAGTTTTTGCTTTATGCACTTCAAACTTCAGTGGTTTTAGTTGTTCCTCTATCTCGGAGAGAACCTTTTTCAAAAATTCTGAATCTTCATGGATAATAAGTATGTCATCCATATATCTGATGTAATGCTTCACATGAAGTTTTTCCTTGCAATAGTGGTCAAGGTCATCCAAAAGCGAGATCCCGGCTATTTGAACCATCTGTGACCCCGGATTATATCCAACCTCGCCAACATACTGCGTGTCCAAGACATTGCAAACCATCTCAAATGTTTCATCATCAAGGTATCTTCGGAACTTATTCCTCACCGCACTGTGTTGCATATTAGGGTAATATCCCTTTATATCAATCTGCAAAATATACCCACTGTTACCAAAGTGGCAGTAATGATTCCACAAGTGTTTCTTGAGTCTTTTTCTTGCAAAATCAATACCCTTGCCTTTCTGACAAGCACAGTTATCAATGATAAAAGACTTCGACACCAAAGGGTAAAGCACGTTATCATTGATACTTCGTTGATATACCCGGTCTGTAAAATTAATGCTCAATCCATCCCTCTTCTTCGGATATGTAATGAGTATTTCTCTTGGTTTGCTGTTCTTCCAAGTTCCTTCATTCGTGCGTTTTTCTATTTGGTGTGTTCTTTCGACAGCATTATTGTTATAACTTTTTACTGTCGGTTTCCAAAGAACTCCCCTCTTGCATTTCATCCCTGATTCCCAAAGTGCATCGTAATTTATTATTTTTTCTTTCATATACGTTTATAGTCTGTCAGGCTCGTAAGTCCCAAACATCATATATGTATTGTTTAGTCATAAGACAGGGATTTCAGTTCCTTGTGTCTTGCTTTAAAGAAATCTCTGTTACTATGTAACAGCCTTGTGTTTCAGTGCCGACACAATCGGAGAAAACCTATTCGAGTTGCTACTGTTATTGTTGTTGATGACACCAGAAGAATTGACATTCCACGTATTATTCGCATTGCCACGATTAGCAGACCTCAAACGGACATTCTGTGGGGTAACCTACATCCCATGATTTCAACCTTCATACTGTTTCTTATTCGCTTCGTGCCACGAGGATATTAATTTTCTCGCTGTTAATGTTAGTTCTGACCAATACCTTACCTTTCTCCCCTTTAAGTGGAACAGTCTCCTTGCCACGTTGATGAGGGCAAGGAGTTCATTACACTTGCAGATGGCATCTAACTGATACCTTTCTCGCTCTTTCCATCTTCCGTTGTCCTTTTGCACATACACGTTGTTTCCACTCCATGTAAACAGATATATATCCTTTGCACATACAATTATGGAGTCTGTTAATGCTTCTTGGTATTCCTCCACAAATATCTTCTTATTCTTGCAAATCTTTATTGTGTGCAGACACAATTCCATTGCTTTCTCGCAAGCTATGAGTTGCCTATTTGCCGGAGTATCTGGTACGTTTCTTTGTCCTACATTAACTGCCATTCAAACCTCTCTTGGTAAAATACGAAAATTGAAATTCCTCCCCGAATCCGTGGGTTCGGGGAGTTATTGAGTTTATAAGACACAAAGCGGAGAAAACCTATACGAGTAGCTACTGTTAACGTAGCCGATGACACCAGAAGAATGGACACGCCACGCACTAAACGCATAGCCACGACTAGCAGACCTCAAACGGACATACTGTGGGGATGTGTGGTTTTCTACTGCGTAGGTAATAATCTGCGGATATGTGCTTCCCTGTGCCATTGGCGATGTTAAACCGCTTCTTCTCTTCCAATACTCGTGGTATTCCCCTTCGCCAGCTTTCTGCGGATTAATATACATCTGTTCAAGTGACGGAATAAATACCTTGTCATAGGTAATGTCTGGTGTGTTTCCACCGGGGTCATCATTAACAGTATTCGGATATGTCACCACTTTCACAGATTTAATGGAGTTGACAAAGTCCTCACTGCAACCGCTCAAGAACCCGGCTTTTGTGGTTAATTCTGTCGGTGCAATGTCCCATTCGTCCTGTGCCACCCACCAATTTCCAACACTCGCCGAAGAGTTCAGATACTGACGAAGGGCTGATGTTTTCCATCTGTTCCATCCGTATGCCATTTCCTGTGAGGAGTTGAGGTTGCCGTTTCTCGTTGTGGATTTCTGCGTACCTAAATCCGTACCGCTTGCCGTGAAGGTTGGTGTGATTGTCTCAAGTATAGTCTTGCCATCTGCGGAGTGCGTATAGACTCTCCAAGTCGATTTCGCTTGGTCTGGTGCTGAATAGCATCCAGAAACCCTTCCTCCACTCGGCACAGCAACAGTAGTGGTGAAACACACAACATCACCAGCTTGTACGTTAGAACCCCACGAAGATTCAATCGTGAAATAGTATGTGCCGGGTGCGAGTCCGTCCGGGCATTTCAAAAATGCTCTCTGGTGGCTGAACTGCACACCGAAAGGATGTGCGTAGTGTGCCTGTAAGAACGGGCGGTTCTCAAGAACCTCTCCATCCTGAAGTTCCACATCGCCGATGTGATTTAACTGAAATGGATATGTATACTCGGTGTTTGTTGCAACATCCTTCCATGTGTCGACAAACTGATCTCCGATTCCGTATGCTTCTCCAAACAGTCCAGAGTCAGCAAGACGGGCAAGACCGCTCCAATCAGAAGCAAGTGACTGCAAACTCTGTGCTGCAATAACCTCTAACAGGGCATTCTGCTTGTCCATCTTTGATGCGAATGTTTCGTTTAAAACGATTGGTTTTGTTATATCGGACATAATTCATCCTCCTATTCCGTATATGTTACACAAAGGCATCCGTTCACCACGGACAGCCCTAATGCATCTAATCTATCCACAAGTTCATTAATAGCACCGACAATCTGATTTTTGTTGTCGGTCTTTAAGTATTCGAGCCAACCGACTTCAGCCTGATTCGCTTTGGAGTCATCATGCGGATGAACGTGGTTTGACCTTGCAAACTTATTGCTTGCCCCCGGTGATGCGATGCCGTCCATCTGCGGATCGTTGGTATCGTAACAATTGATACTCATGTTGACGGGGTGGACTGTTCCGTTAGCAATCTTTGTGCCTGTGACAGAGTAATTTTCAATCTTGTCTGTGGTTACGGCATTCTGCATGAGTTTGGCGGTGGTCACTGCGTAGTTTGCAAGTTTGTCTGCGTTAACAACTCCGTCATGAATCTTGGCTCTTGTGATTGCATTATCAACGATGTTTGCCGTATTGACGGAATCCGTTGCCATCTTCGCATTCGTGACTGCACCATCAGCAATCTTCGCAGTGGTGACTGCGGAGTTTGCGATTTCATTCGTATCAACGGGCAAAGTGGGACAGTCCTCCACCTTCTCGTTTACCTCGTTAATCGCTCCGACCAATGTGGTTGCTGTGGTGTCTAACTGACTCACATCGCCTGTTTTCTCCGTGGAAGGGTACTCTGCAAAAGTACCATTCCCTGTCCCAACAAAAAGCCTCTTGCTGTCGGTCGCAATAACA